>CAJXGK010000142.1 GCA_913053815.1 uncultured Rhodanobacteraceae bacterium | reverse complement strand
GCCTTGATCGGCAAACAGACCCGCCCATTCGACGTTATTGTCGTTGCTAGCGGCATAGACCACCGTGTTCAGGACCGGCAAGACATACAAGACTAGTGCGGCGCATAGTGTTGCAGCAAGCGTGAGCTTCGACCACCTTGTAGTGGGTTTTGTGTGGGGCATCGGGGGTTCTCCAGTGTCGATCGAACCGGACGTTGGGCAAGCGTTGCCGTGACGGAAACGGAAACCATCGTTCGAGAAGATAAAGAATCAACATGGCGTAGCAGTGCTACGACCGTATATAGGCGGGAGGAATGGAACGGCCTACCTACGGTGCCGATACGGCAGACACATTGAACCGCGACAAAGTCGACTTCTGGTACTTTGTGTATCCGGTTCAAAACGATCCCCTCCCAAGGAGTCGCGCTGGTATCACCGATTTTGCTGAATGATGCGCAGGGTCATGGTTAACGGACCGATCACCGCGACTGTAATCGGCCTTTCTGCATGCTAGACAGGTGCGTACGTTATGCCCAGGGTCTGCATACGTATTCGATGGGTTCCGCATACGTATTCATGTTCATGAACGGTAGAAAATGGTTTGTGGAAGCTGCCGGGAGTAACTCGACGCCATAGATACGTAAAAACTTAGATCCATCGGACTTGCACAAATGTATATTATGTCAAATACGATAAATTCTTCCCATATTGGTGAATGTGCGACGTACGGACACAGATGCTTAGGTACCGGGGGGCCATGATTACTGTCCCCCTCGCTTTATGCGTCGGCCGGTCGACCGACGGGTTATCAAGCTGTAGCTTGTTATCAAGATACCGCGTAGCGGGCAATCATCGATTCCAAAGGTAACGGCTGGATCTGCGAGGCCTTTCCGGCACAACCGAAAGCCTCGAAGCGTTGCCTACAAATATCACTGGCGGCTTCTCTCGCCGCTACAAGCGGTTTACGTGGATCGAAATCTGCGGGCCTCTCGGTATAAAACCTACGCATCGCGCCGGTCATCGATAAACGGATGTCCGTATCGATGTTAACCTTGCGTACCCCTCTGCGAATACCGCGCACAATCTCTTCGACAGGTACCCCATAAGTCTCAGGAATCTCGCCGCCGAACTCACGGATCACTGCCAACCATTCCTGCGGCACGCTGGACGAACCATGCATAACCAAATGAATATTTGGTACCGCAGCGTGGATCTTAGCGATGCGCTCGATATCCAAGATGTCTCCGGTGGGCTGGCGGGTAAACTTGTAGGCCCCATGGCTGGTACCGATAGCAATGGCCAATGCGTCAACGCCGGTTGCAGCGACAAAATCTTTAGCTTGTTGCGGATCGGTAAGCAGCATGTCATGACTGAGCTTGCCGGTGGCTCCGACTCCGTCTTCTTCGCCGGCCTCGCCGGTTTCCAGTGAACCAAGGCAGCCCAGCTCACCTTCGACCGATACTCCCACTGCATGGGCTAGCTCGCAGACCTTACTCGTTACCTCAACGTTGTAATCGTAGGAGGCGGGGGTTTGGGCGTCAGCAAGCAAGGATCCGTCCATCATCACGCTGCTGAAACCCGAGCGGATGGACTGCTGGCACACTGCCGGCGATGCACCGTGATCCTGATGCAGCACCACGGGAATGTCTGGATGGGCTTCGACCGCGGCTAATACCAGGTGTCGCAAATACGGCTCACCGGCATAACTGCGGGCCCCTGCTGAGGCCTGCAGAATTACCGGTGAATCGGTGGCCGCCGCAGCCTGCATGATCGCCTGGATCTGCTCCAGGTTGTTGACGTTGAACGCCGGCACGCCGTAATCGTGTTCCGCCGCGTGATCAAGCAGCTGTCGCAGAGCAATGAAGGCCATAGTGATAACTCCTCCTCGGGATGGGGTGAGGTTCAGGGCACGGTTTACGCAACCGCTTGGGTGTGCCAGGCGAGCACATCGCCTAGTGTAATCGAATGAATATCTGTGTTGTCAGCAACCGGTGGCGACCAACCCGTGCGGGTGTGCAGACCGGGACCGCAAGCCAGTGCGCCTTCAAAACACTCACCGGAAAAAAAGAAACTACGCGTGGCAATGACCGGAATGCCTAGCGCAGTTGCGGCCGATACCCCGGCAGGCGAATCTTCGATTGCCACCGCCTGATCTGCCGCAATGGCCAGTGTTTGTAACGTTCGGGCATAGACTTCGGGGTCGGGTTTCTTATGCTCCACGTGTTCCCCGCAGATTACGGCCGCAAACCATTGCTGCCAGGATGCGCCGAAATGCGCACTAAGCAGTGCCTCGACATTCTCACGGCTGGTTGTGGTGGTGATGGCCATAGGCACCCCGTGCTCCCGACATTCCTGCATCAAGTTTTGCACACCTGCGCGTAGAGGAATCCCGGGATCGTGTACAAGCTGAGCGTAAAACCGATTTTTGCGCGCGTGCAGTGTATCGGTCAGGCGTTTGCGCTCACGATCCGAAGTCGGTGCATCGCTGTGTGAGTGCAAGTCGTGCAACAGACGTTCCCGTCCGCCGGTCACACGCAGCAGTTCGCCATAGCGAATCTCATCCCAGTACCAGGACAGACCCATGGATTCGAAGGCAAGATTGAAAGCAACTCGATGACCGTCGCGCTCGGTTTCGGCCAGCGTTCCATCCACATCCCAGAGCAAGGCTTGCAGACCGCTCAACCCGCCGCACTCCGATGCCGTTCTTGGGTACCCAGTGACATCGTCTCAGAAAATAGCGACGTAATTTGTGCAAAACTATCGAGGATACGATGAGGATGAGCCTGCCATATCGGTTGTCCACCATGGTAACCATACGGTACCAGCCAAACGGTAATGCCCGCATTGTGTCCCGTGGCCGCATCAATGGCCGAATCACCAACCAGCAGTGCTCGCTGCATCGTCACACCAAAATGATGCAGGCACTGCCATACCCCAGCCGGATCAGGCTTGCGGGTGGACAGCGTATCGCCACCAATTACCCAATCGAACCACCCAGCCAAACCATGGGCACTTAGCAGTGCCTTAGCATGGTGGTATTCCTTGTTGGTCACTACGGCCAAGTGCACATCCTGATCATGCAAGGTTTCAAGAACTTCGCAGACCTCAGGAAAGACTTCGCTGCAGGTAGCACAGCGCGTCGCATAGTGCTGATTGAAACGCGCCAACAGAGCCGGAAAATCATCGCTATCGCGAACCTTCTGCAGCGGCCAGCCGCGCACATAGGCCAGGGCGCTAATCAGCAATTCACGGGTGCCCTGCCCTATCCACTGCTCGACGTGTTGCAGAGAAACCTCAGGTTGGCCCTGCTCACGCAAGGTATCGTTGACGGCCATGCAGATTTCCGTTGCCGTGGCCACCAGGGTACCATCTAGATCAAACATCACCAGATCGAAGGGCCGGCTCATACACCCTCTCCGATACACTGCCGTACCGCAGCGGCGACATGCTCGGCGGTGATACCGAAATACCGATACAGCTCTGTCGCCGGTGCTGATTCGCCAAAGGTGGCGATACCGATGACCGCACCTTCGCGGCCGACATATTTGTGCCAGAAATCCGGCTGAGCCGCTTCCACCGCGACCGCGGGTATCTGCTGCGGCAATACGGCGTTCTTCCAAGCGCTGTCTTGCCGATCAAACACGCTGCTGCATGGCATCGAAACCACGTTGACGCGAACGCCTTCGACAGCCAGCAAGGCCTGGGCCTGGATGGCCAGGTGGGTTTCCGAACCAGTACCGAGGATGATGGCCTGGGGGGATTCGACAGCTGCCAGTACATAGCCGCCGCGACGGATATCCGCCTCGCCCGCCGCCTGCTGGTGCAGACTGGGTAAAGTCTGCCGGGACAAAGCCAAAGCGCTTGGCCCATCCCTGCGTTCGATCGCACAAGCCCAGGCTACCGCAGTTTCCAGCCCATCGGCGGGTCGCCATACATCGAGATTAGGGATCAAGCGCAGGCTGGGTACGTGTTCAACACTCTGATGGGTCGGCCCGTCTTCGCCAAGTCCAATTGAATCGTGGGTAAAGACATGGATTACGCGTAACTTCATCAATGCAGCCATGCGTATTGCGTTACGGCTGTAATCGCTGAAAGTAAGAAAAGTGCCTCCATAAGGCAGCCATCCACCATGCAGGGCCATACCGTTCATCATCGCGGCCATACCGAACTCACGCACCCCATAGGAAAGATGATTGCCCAACTGATCCCGCCCAGCACGTACACCACCCTTGAACAAGGTCAGGTTTGATCCCGTCAGATCGGCGCTGCCACCAAACAATTCCGGCAATAACGGTGCCAGCGCATCCAGTGCATTGCGGCTGGCTTTACGCGTGGCCAGCGCATCCGGATTGTGGGCAACCGTTGGAAAGATTTCTGCCAGGCTGGTTTTCCATCCAGCCGGTAAATCACCCCGTATACGACGTTCAAACTCGTCGGCCTGAATGGGGAATGCTTCGCGATAGTGCTCCATGCGCTCGCGCCAGACCGCCTCGAATTCTGCGCCGCGTTCACAGGCATTCCAGGCCTGGGCTATATCCTCGGGTACTTCGAAGGGGGCGGCGTCCCAGCCTAGTGCCGCCCGCGTAGCCGCTACTTCCTGAGCCCCCAGTGCAGCTCCATGCACGGTATGGGTTCCGGCTTTGTTCGGCGCACCTTTGCCGATCACCGTTTGGCAGCAGATCAGTGTTGGTCGACCATCGGCTTGCTGGGCTTGCGCCAGTGCGGCACGGATGGCTGCGTCAACCGCATCAGTATCATGGCCGTTCACTTTTGCTAGTACGTTCCAACCGTACGCCTCGAAGCGTTTGGGGGTGTCATCCGTGAACCATCCCTCCACCCGACCGTCGATGGAAATGCCGTTGTCATCATAGATGGCGATCAGTTTTGACAGTCGTAGTGTCCCGGCTAGCGAGCAGGCCTCGTGACTGATGCCTTCCATCAGGCAGCCGTCACCAAGAAATACCCAGGTGAAATGGTTGACAATGTCCAGACGCTTGCCTTGCACTTCACGATTGAACTCGGCAGCCAGAAGTTTTTCCGCCAGGGCCATGCCCACCGCATTGGCCAGACCTTGACCGAGTGGCCCGGTGGTGGTTTCCACACCCGGAGTCACGCCTACTTCAGGATGTCCGGGAGTACGGCTGTGCAACTGTCGAAAGGCCCGCAGCTGTTCGATAGGCAGGTCGTAACCGCTCAGGTGTAACAGAGCATAGAGCAGTATCGAGCCGTGCCCGTTGGAAAGCACGAAACGATCACGATCTGGCCAATGGGGGTTGCCGGGATTATGTCTGAGGTACCGGTTCCACAGCACCTCGGCAATATCAGCCATACCCATAGGGGCGCCAGGATGACCGGATTGGGCCTTCTCGACGGCATCGACCGCGAGCATCCGGAGTGCATCAGCCATTCTTCGTGGATGGGTGCCTAGGTTGCTCATAACGCCCCCTGAGCACGCTTGCGCCGTTCCATCATGCGCCAGATAAAGGGGGTGAAAATCATCTGCATCGCCAGCTCCATTTTACCGCCTGGTACCACGATACTGTTGGCGCGTGACATCCAAGAATTGTGGATCATGTTTAGAAGATAAGGAAAGTCGATGCCCTTGGGATTACGAAAGCGGATCACACAGATGCTCTCGTC
>CAJXGK010000141.1 GCA_913053815.1 uncultured Rhodanobacteraceae bacterium | reverse complement strand
ATTATCTATGGCAGTACGGCGGCACTCGCTGCTGATGCTGAGACCGCGGCAGCTACACGCGGCAGACCGATACCCGGAGTCTGCGGTAACGGACGAAGAACTGATTAGGATGGAACGCGATGTTTAAACGCCGCATTGATCTGCGCGGTCTCGTGCGTTTCCGGCGTGGTGAGTTTGTCTCTAATGTCCGGCGGTTATTGGGGGCGACAGCCACAGGGCAACTTATCGGTGTCGCCCTGGTGCCGATCGTCAGTCGCATTTTCGCGCCGTCCGAGTTCGGGCTGGCAACCTCAGTGCTTGCCGTGGCGAATACACTCTCGACGTTTTCGTCTCTCAGGTACCAGCAAGCTATCATCATTGCTGAGGATCAGGGTGAAGCCGAGACGGTGCTGCGGCTGGCGGTACTGATCGCGCTGCTGCTGACCGCCGTCGAACTGCTCGCGGTGTTGATCAGCCAGGGTCTGTTTGCTGACAGTATCAGCGAGTGGTTGCAGGGGCAGGCAGGGCTGTTGTATGCCGCACCAATCGTCGGGTTGCTGACTGGTCTGACGTTGGTGCTGAAGGCGTGGCAAATTCGTTCCAAGGGCTTTCGCCGCATTGGAGGGGCGGCGATTGTCGTTGGTGCCTCGGTGCCATTGACGCGCATCAGCCTGGGATTGTCGGCGGGTGCGACGGCGGGCGCACTGATCGCAGGCACGGGATTGGGTCTGGTGGCGCAGATTGCGGTGCTCGGCACAGCCAAGCTGCGTGCCGCATGCCGCGGCACGTTGGCCGAGATTCGGAGCGGGCGCCTGTGGAGCACCGCGAGGCAGTATCGGGATTTCCCGTTGTTCTCCGCGCCAGAGGCGTTGCTGCATAACGTTTCCAACACGTTGCCGATCTACGTGCTGGGGTTCATCTACGAGCCAGCGGTGGTTGGCTTCTACGTCATGGCGACGCGACTCGTGCGCCTGCCGGTAGATGCGCTCAGCCAGTCTGTCCGACAGGTGTACTTCCAAAAGAGTACGGAGTTGAAATCTCGTGGCCGCGACGAGATTTCCGCCTTTTTCAAGATCACTGGCGTATTGTTCGTGGCGGGTCTAATTCCATTCACGGTGCTCGGTTTGTATGCGGAGGATTTGTTCCGTTTGTTTTTGGGCGACCGGTGGGGTACCGCAGGCGCTTACACGTCGGTGCTCGTGATGTGGATCTTCGCGGGGTTCGTCGCCGTTCCTTCGCAGGTAGTTTTCGTTACCTATCGCCAACAAGCTAGATGGCTGCGATTCCAGATCGCCCTGTTGTTGTTGCGCGTGGGGGTATTTGTGGTGGGCTATCTCCTGGGCATAGAGGCCCTGCCACTGATTGCCCTGTTTGCGGTGACGGGAGGGCTGTTCAATGTTTTCATCATGTTCATCGCCTACGGTATCATTATCCAAGGTCGCGACCACGATGTGTCGCGCAGTGCATGAGGCAAATCCAATGTACCCACCACGCATCACCCGCTATCTAATCCATCCACTGCTCTGCCGCGTGAACGGATACTATCGCCGCATGCGAACCCTCGGCCGCGATCTCGAGCGCAGCGAATGGTGGGCGACCGAGCAACTGATGGATCTTCAGGTGCAAAAATTGCGGACCTTGCTGGAAGAAGCTCGGCGCTATTCGCCCTACTACAAGCAATTGTTACAGCAGGCAGGTTTGGATCCCACGCACGCGACGCATCGCGATCTCGCCGGGCTTCCGTCGCTGGACAAGTCGAGCCTGCGGACGCAGTTCGAGGAGATCGTGAGCCGTCGCTACGAACGCGATCGGCTGATTCAGTGCTCGAGTGGTGGGTCGACCGGCGAGCCGGTACACGTTCTGCGGTCGGGCGAAATCACGCCGATGCTCGGCGCCATCACTGAGCGCGGTTACCGCTGGGCGGGATGGTTCCCGGGCGCATCCCATCACAAGTTCTGGGGCGCACCGATGGACGTCGAGGCCGGAACCGATTCGTGGCGCAAGCGGTTCATCAAAGAGGTGTACAACAAAGAGCTGGTCAACGCCTTTATGGCGTCGGAGGCGCTGTTCGAGAGTTACCATGTGCGTCACCGCTCACGGCCGCCGGCGCTGTTCGAATCCTACGCCGATATCCTGTACGAGTTCGCACGTTACATCGAGGCGCAGCGTCTACCGTTCTTCGGCGCGGCGGCAATAGTGTCCTCGGCTGGAACCTTGCACGATTTTCAGCGCAAGTTAATCGTTCGTACTGTCGGGCGCGAAATCTTCAATCGGTACGGGTGCCGTGAAGTCGGCAACGTCGCGCAGGAGTGCGAAGCACATGGCGGCATGCACATCAATATGGAACGCTACATCGTCGAGATTTTGAATCCGGACGCGGAAGGCGTCGGTGAGCTGTTGATTACTGACCTCGACAATCTGGCATTTCCGCTGGTGCGTTATCGCATCGGCGATCTCGGCAAGCTGGCGAGCGAGCCATGTGCGTGCGGCCGTGGTCTGGTGGTGCTGGAGCGTGTGGTCGGTCGGACGCTGGATGTGATCGTGACGCCGGACGGACGAAGAATATCCGGAGTGTTGTTCCCGCGTGTGTTTCGTGATTACCCGCAAATTGTCCTGGGCCAGGTAATCCAGAACTCACTGACTGAGGTGGAGGTACGTCTTAGGTTGCAGGGCAACATGACGGAGGATGAGCTCGCACAACTGTTGGAGCGATTGCGCGGGGCCATGGGCCCAGAAGTTGCGGTCAAGATCAACTTCGATGCCGAGATTGTTGTGACTCCGACTGGGAAGTACCGTACTGTCATTTCACAGCTCGGCGGAGCATCGGCATGATGACCATGTGCGTCGCGAGTGGCGGTCTTCGTAACGGTTGTCCCGAGGAGGATTTCCAGTGATGGCGCCCGTTCCAAGTACGGCTTCCGCGCGACCCCAACAGGATGAGGCCACTTTCTCGATCTGCTTCGTGTCATTGCCTGCCTCGCCGCTGTTCAGCCAGTCTTCTACGCCGCGCGCGATTGGCGGCGCCGAGGTGCAGCAGTACCTGCTCTCGCAAGAGCTGGTGGCGCGTGGCTATCCAGTCAGCTTCATCATCAAGGACGATCCATTGGTGACCGTAGCGGCATTTGGCGCAGTGCGGCTGATCAAGTCCTTTTGGCCGGGCGCCGGCCTGCCGGTGCTACGTGTATTGCACCCCCAGATCACGTCGCTGTGGAGGGCTATGCGGGCAGCCAACGCCCAGGTGTACTACGTGCGAGGAGCCAAGTTCGAGAGTGGAATCGTGGCGCTGTTCTGCCGCATTCACCGTCGACGCATGGTACAGGCGGTCGCCCATGACAACGATTGCGCCATGGAGACCTTGCACAATCTGCGTAACGGTGTAAAGAAACGGGTGTATATCGCGGCGTTGCGAAGTGCGGACCTGGTGTTCGCGCAGACATCTCACCAGCAGCATCTGTTGCGCGACCGGAGTGGCGTAGAAAGCGTTGTAATCGGCAATGTTATGCCCGCTGCCAGCGCAGCTAACCTGGAGCCAAAGGGCGGCATCCGCAAAGCGCTTTGGGTTGCAACGTTGAAGCCGATCAAGCGGCCGGAGGTGTTCCTCGAACTCGCAGCACGCCTTCCCGGTGTCCAGTTCACAATGGTTGGACCGAAGTTGGCGGGGCTCGACGGCTACTATCAGGAAATGGTGCGCCTCGCGGAGGCCATGGACAACGTGGAATTCGTCCCTTACGTGCCGCTCGACAAGATCGGCGCGTATTTTGCGGACTGCGACGTGTTCGTGTTGACTTCGCGTAACGAGGGTTTCCCGAACGTCCTGTTGCAGGCGTGGGCGTATGGGAAGCCGGTGGTATCGGCGTTCGACCCGGACGGCATCATCGCAAGGCATCACCTCGGTTTCGTGGCCGACGGGATCGAGCAGTTCGCGGAAATCTTCGAACGCTTCGCGCAAGATCCGGCAGGAGAACTGGCGATGCTTGGGCAAAACGGAGCACGCTACATCGTAGAGCACCATTCTGCCAAACGGATCGTGGGGCAGTTTGTGGACACCGTGGCCATGCGGATCAAACCACCGGCGGATGAAGTGGTCTGATGCATGCGGACACCGAGTTAAGTCTGTAAAATGCTATAACGAGGTGAGAGATGACAGCGGAATAGCGAGAGAGAGAAATATACGAAAGACCTCAAGCGGGATACAGTAGCGCTGGTTACTGAGCAGGGGTACAAGTCTCTGAGGTCGCTCGGAGTCTGGGTATGGCGACAGCCTGGTGCGACGCTGGAAACGGGAATGGAAAGGCGACCTGCTGTATCGAACCCGGCAGGAGGCAATTGCCGATATTCCGGAAATATGTAGCGGAGTATTACAATGCTAGGCGCCTGCATTCGGCACTCGGTTATAAAACACCGATGGATTATGAAAAGGACCTTAACAAAGTGTCCGGAATCAGTTGACCACTACAATCAGGGCAGGTTAAAGAGCGCGCTTGTTTGAAAATATTACAAGCGCTGCTACGGCTAGCAGCTTGTCCTTTTGGCCGCAGGTGCGCGGCTGCCTGAAGTGTGAATCCTGTCACGACAGAGCCACCTCCGCACGCTTACAATATACTCGTTCGTGAGCTCATGCGAGCAGCGAACGGCTAGCTCATTGGCTGCTAGTGAGTTAGCAAGGAGATGGTATGGCAATTGTAGGAAGCAAACAGTTTCAAGAGATTCAAGATCCAGCCGATATGGCTGGCAAAGTTCGCGCAGAGGCAAAAAGTCTGACGTTCGCACCATCGTATGATTCACTATTCGTGACCATAACGCATTTGATAGTACCGACGCTTGACCAAGCCAGCATCAAAGAGCGCGTTAGTTCTTGTCGTGGAAATAGAACATTTTTATGGATAGACGATTCAATAGCTTGCGCAAATCCCCGGTATTTTCGTCGCCAAATGGAGACAAAATCTGCCTTAACACGGTTAACTACGACGCCCGAGAAGGCCCATAAATCCTGCGAACTTCATGACATGACAGCTCGATGAGAAACTTGGCGCTAAAATTGCTTTAACAACACGGGATCGGTGTGGCCGATGATTTGAGTCGATGCTGACCCACGGCGCCGCCCGTAAGATTTGGTAGAATGAACAAATGAGAGGTAAAGTTCAATGGTAATGCAAATATCGTCAATATTGCCCCGTCTGACGGCGGTTATTCTCGCTGGCGCTGTCCTGACAGTAATTCCGCAAGCCCATGCGGCCTACGAAGTCCCGATCACGAACCCGAACTGCAGCAATCCCGGCCCGGACGTCAAGATAATCAAGTCCACGGCTGACTGGAGCGCTATTAACAGCTCGAGCTATCGTGTCTTCTGCGTAATGCCGGGCGATTACACTTCTTTGGGCGCGATCAAAATCACCGCGAGCGGAACCTCAAGTAGTCCGCGCCAAATCGTTTACTATCGCACCAACGATAATGGGGATATGCCGTGGCAACAATCTGACTCGAATCAAGCAAAAGTGCAGGGCTTGTCATTAAAAGGCGCAAGCTGGTGGGTGATTCATCGCATAACGGTGACTGACGACAACTACAGAAGTGAACTTAAGTATCGGATCAAAATTGGTGATAACAGTGATAACAACGTAATTGATAGCGTTTTGGCCGAGAAAGCCCCATTTTCGACGGGTTATGTTGGCAAGGGCAGTGACAACAACACCATCCAGAAAA
>CAJXGK010000140.1 GCA_913053815.1 uncultured Rhodanobacteraceae bacterium | reverse complement strand
GCACCCTGGATCCCGGGTCGATGCCCGGGATGATGACAGACCCCCTCTCACCTCCTATTCAGACTCATTGATCGATTGGAAAATACTGGCAATCCGATCAGACAGTCAGTATGCCGCGTGGTAACTGCATGGTTACGCAATGCAGACTGCCGTTCTGGCGGATCAATGGCCGACACGGCACCGACACCATGGTGCGATCTGGATGGGCCCGGGCAATAACTTCCGCTGCGACCGTATCGGTACTTACCTCGTAAGCCGGGACCAGCACTCCGCCATTGACGAGCAGATAATTGGCATACGATGCGGCGAGCCGGCGCCCCTGTTCAATGATGGCCGGCGGCCAGGGCAACGCATGCAGGCGATAAGCGAGGCCGTCCGTATTGCGTAAGGCCTGGAGTTCCTGGTGCATGGCCTTTAGTTCGAGGAAGTGGCTATCGCCGGCGTCATCACAGGATTGGAAAACGATCCCGTTATTCGGCGCAAAGCGGGCCAGCGTATCGATATGTGCGTCGGTGTCGTCGCCCTGCAATGCGCCATGTTCGAGCCAGAGGATCCTCTGCACCGACAAGGCCTTACACAAAACTTGCTCGATGTGCACGCGGCGGCACCCGGGATGACGATGCCGCAGGCATTGCCAGGTACTGAGCACAGTACCCGCACCATCTGTATCGATAGCTCCACCTTCCAGGGCAAAGTCAAGTCGGGTTGAAACCACATTCTGGAACAGCCCACGTTGAAGCAATCCACGGACCAGGGCATCGTCACGCTCAGCAGGAAATTTGCCACCCCAGCCGGTGAAAAGAAAATCCAGCAGCCGGAAGCCTGGCCTACCACCCACTAGGGTGATGGGCCCGGTGTCACGCAGCCAGGTATCGTCATACTCGATTTCGATCCAGGTCAGCTTGGTAGGATTGACCCCGGCCCGGACCAGTAATGTTGTCGCATGCTGCTGGAGCGTAGCGTCAGTCACGCAGAGCAGACAGCGTTCAAACCGGGTGATCGCCGCGACCAGTGCCACATAGACGCTCTCAACCGCCGGCAGATCCGCGGCCCAGTCGGTATGGGGATGTGGCCAGGCGATCAGCACCCCATCCTGAGCTTCCCATTCGGCAGGAAAGTGTTCGATAGGGTCGTCCATGAAATCAGCGTACCGGTTTTTCGCCTGGGGGGGCCTTGAGTACTGAGTGCAATACCCGATTGCGCTCAAAGTACACGACATAGTGTGGGTACACCCAGCGATGAATGACCGGCCACACCCGTTTCTGTCCTCCGGCCGCCGGCAACCTGGCTTCAGGTTGACCAAAGTGTTGGGCAACCTGAACCATGGTCATACCTCGCCTGGGCATAACCCTATGTGCTTCCAGATAAACCTGTTGTTGTAGCGTATCGGCTTGAGCCGATGGGATGACGCCCATACCCAACCCCATCATCCCCCATAACAGGATGGCCGGACTTAGAAATTTCGAAGCACACATCATGACTCCGCTCCCCGTGCACCCATGGCGCATGACCGTGTTTTATCAGAAAACGACGCCAAGTGCATGGTCTGAAATGCAAAAGGCCGCACAGTGCGGCCTGCAGATCGGTAATGAACAGCGCAGCTCAGCGCTGGCGAGCCTTGAAACGCGGGTTGCTCTTGCAGATGACGAACACCTTGCCGCGGCGCCGAACGATCTTGCAGTCGCGGTGCCGAGACTTGGCAGATTTGAGAGAAGAAAGCACCTTCATGGCAAAACCTCCGGGCTGACCGTATTCGGTCGAGTAATACAGACTGATTATGATAAAGATGTGAAGGCTCTACCGCAAGTATCAAGCTTGTCCGAACACCATTATGTTCGATGCGCTACAGATCCGGGTATCATCAACGATTCGACCAACATTCTTCTTGGCACATGTGGCTCATATCAAAGCACGGTAAAGGCGCAGAGACCGTTGGGCTGTATGCTGCCCAGGATGAGGCGGTTGCCATTCATGCGGCACCGAGTTCTGGGGGGCTGGCAGTGTTGACGGATGTTTTACATCTCGGGCAACAGAGCCAGACGTTTAAAGAGGCCGTTGCTCATGCGCATCTTCGCGGTCGACGTGCCAACGGGGTACTGGCCATGAGCGAGTATCAATTGTTGATGGTTGATGCTCCTGATGTGCCTGCAGAAGAATTACGTTCCGCGGTCAAATGGAAGATCCGTGACCTTATTAATTTTCATATCGACGATGTCGACGAATTCGCTATCGACGCCTTCGGCCACGCCGATAATGATATCCTCGATCTGATGTATTTGATGTGCCGGCTCGGGGACTTGTTGCTTCGACGCGCCCATTATATGTCGTTGCCGCTCGCGTCGAGGCGGTGCAGAAACTCGTCGACAGATTGTTTTTTGCCGGGCTCGAAATCGGTGCCATCGATATCGTAGAAATGGCTCTGCGTAATCTGGCATTTACGGGTGCAGGCGAACGCGAAGGATGGGTTACGCTCTACCTAGAACGGGATCGTGGCGTGATCGTGTTTTCTCGCGGGGGAACGCTCTATTTTACCCGCCAGCTCGACTTGGGTTTTTCGGAGCTGGGTGATCCTGAGGCGAATTCCCGGCTGGTTCTCGAGATTCAGCGCTCGCTTGATTATTGTGATAGTCACCTGGATTTCGATCGGCCGTCGAGAATTGCCGTGGTGCCGTTTCAGGGGGCCGGGCCGGCCTTTGTCGAGGGCATATCCGCAGATATCGGCTTATCCACCAGTTTCTTCGAACTCTCTAATTTTGTCGATACCCCCGCCCTCAGCAACGGGATGGCGGCCCCCGACTGGATCGCGCTTGGCGCAGCGCTACGGGTGGAAGAGCGCAAATTATGATGCAACAGATCAATCTGTACCAGCCTGTTTTTCGGCGTGAGCGCAAGGTGTTCTCAGCCGTAGCCATGATGGAGGTTCTGGCGGTGATCGTGGTGGCCTTGTTGGGTGTGTACGCTTGGCAATCGGTGGCGACCCACGCGTTGCAGCGTCAACTCAATGTTTACCAACAACGCCAGGCGGTGGCTCAGAAGCGTTTGTCCAAGTTGATGCTTAAGCTTTCTTCACGCAAGGTGAGCCCGGTTCTCACCGCCGCAATATCCCGGGCCAAACGGGAACTTGAGGGGCGCCGCACTGTGCTGCGGGTACTTGCCTCGCAGAGTCATGGCAATAGGCAAGGCTTCGCCGCGGTACTTAACGCCTTATCACACTCGGTGCATGCCGGCATCTGGCTCACCAGAGTGGATTTGAGCGATGGGGGGACTCAGATTGTGCTGGCCGGCCGGATCACCCAAGGTGAGAAGCTGCCGCAATACCTTAATCAGTTGCGGCGCCAATCGGTGGTTTCCGGATACCGTTTTGTCAAGCTTGAAATCGTTCGCGACAAGGATACCGGGCAACTGCATTTTCTCCTTGCCACCTTGGGGGTGCCGAGCGGCGCTAAGGTGGATAAACCATGAAGTCCTATCTACAGAAACTGGGGGGAAAGATTGATGCCTTCAGCCTGCGCGAACGGCTATTGTTGATATTGACACTTTTAGCCATGATCATCGGCCTATGGTATGTCTCGCTTTACCAGCCCCTGATCGCTGCGGCTCGGCGCGACACCCAACGTATGCACGATGTACGGCAACGGTTTACGGTAACCAGCGCTAAGGTACAAAGTCTGGCCATGCATTTTCGCGAACCCCCCAATGAGCTGGCTCGTAGCGAACTGGCCCGGATGAGGGCACAAATCCAAGTCACCGACCACACCGTACAGGGTCTTACCGTCGGACTTATTGCCCCGGACCGGATGGCCGGAGTGTTGCGTACCCTGTTAGCTACCAATAAACAACTCAGTCTGGTGCGTATTGTGAGTTTGCCCCCGACACTTCTTATCAAACCAAGTAAGGGTAAAAAAATCGTCCCCATTTATGCCCATGGGCTAAAAATCCAATTTATTGGATCCTTCGGTTCGACCCTGGCCTATCTGCAGAGTGTCCAGAAACAGCACTGGAATTTGTACTGGGACGGCCTCGAACTCCACACTCATGATTATCCCAGGCTCTCTGTTACACTTCGAGTACATAGCTTGGGGGTTTCACAAGCTTGGCTCGGATTGCGTGACAAGAGCCTATGAGAAGATATGGACCGATGGCGGGTGCTTGGGTTGTCTTGCTGGCGGCAGGGGGTGCAATATCTGCCACCTCTGCCCGCTCTGTTGCGGATCCGTTTCGTCCCTTTCCCTCTGTAGAAGTCGCTTCTTCCAGCATGCCGGTGAGTGTTGCGGCGTTACACTTAAGCGCCGTTTTGATCAGTCCCTATCGACATCAGGCGATTATAAATAGTCGATTGATCACGGTGGGGGATTATATTGGAGGGGCTCAGGTGCTAAAGATCGATCCACGGGGAGTGCTTATTTTACGGCAGGGGAGAAAACTTTGGCTTCAATTGGTGCGGCGAGATATTACCAAACCGGAGGATGGCTAGCCGTGAGTTACGCTTGGCCAATACCCCGGTATGCCGGGTTGTTGCTACTCGCAGGTTGCGCCGGTTATCCTGTCATAACTTTGCCGGTATCTTCGTCACCACCCGTAGCAAGGGCGACAACACCCAAGCCGCCTAGCGCTGTGCTGGGGTCTTTGCTGCCCAAGAATGGTCCGGTGGTGCCGGGGCAGATCAGCACCAGCGGTAAGGCACGGTTCGATGTGTCGGTCAACAATCTCCCCGCCCGCCAGTTCTTTCTCGCTCTGGCCAAAGGGGCTCCTTATAATGTGGTGGTGTCCCGTGGAGTGAGTGGTCGGATTACGCTGCATTTGAAAAATGTCACGTTGTCTGAGGTCATGCAGACCGTCGAGCGGGTTTACGGCTACACCTACAATAAAATCGGCAATACCTGGGTCGTGCTTTCCAACGCGGTTCAGTCGCGCATTTTTCATATCAATTATCTCGACATTGTGCGCAAGGCTACCTAGAAAACCCGGGTGACTTCGGGGCAAACCACCAATGCTGATACCGCGGGGTTATACGGAAGAGGTGGAGCGGGCGGGCTTTATGGCGGCGGGGGTGGTTACGGTTACGGAGGAGGGGGAGGACGCTCCGGCCGATCCGGTCAATCGGGCCAATACGGGGGGCGCCCATTGGTAGCTGGAAGTAGTGTTACCACCAAGTCCAAGAGTGATTTCTGGAAATCGATGGGCACGGCTTTAAAAGCAATCGTGGGTAGCAAGGCTGGGCACAAAGTAGTGCTTGACCCCATTTCCGGGGTCATCGTGGTGCGCGCTATGCCCCGCCAGTTGCAGGAAGTCAGTCGGTTTGTGCATGCCGTGCAAAACAATGTCAATCGTGAAGTCATCATCGAGGCCAAGATTATCGAGGTTACCCTCAATCACGGTTTTCAGAGTGGTATCAACTGGTCGGCATTGATGAAGGCGGGTGGCGGTGGTAAAAGCATCCTCATCGGTCAAGTGGCAGGGCAAAATCTGTTCAATACCGGCGCTTCCAGTCTACAGGGCCTGCCGATAACCGTGCAACCGAATCCGACCAATCCGCTGGCTGGATTTCCAACCTCAGCCTTCGGCGGAACTTTTGCCGCGGCGTTGAACCTCGGTGATTTCAATGCGTTCATTGAATTGCTCAAGGGTCAGGGAGCGGTGCATGTATTGTCCAGTCCACGGATGGCCACCATCAACAATCAGGATGCCATCATCAAGGTGGGGCACGATGAGTTTTTCGT
>CAJXGK010000139.1 GCA_913053815.1 uncultured Rhodanobacteraceae bacterium | reverse complement strand
CGAGGATATCCGCGGTCAGGTATTGCAGGAAGGCATTAGTGAAGCCGGCGGTATGGCGGCATGGATGGCGGCGGCGTCCAGCTATTCTTACCAGAATGTACCGATGTTGCCGGTGTTCATCTATTACTCTATGTTCGGCTTTCAGCGGGTTGGTGATCTGGCCTGGGCGGCGGGTGACATGCGTTGTCGTGGTTTTCTCATCGGTGGTACGGCCGGACGTACCACCCTCAATGGGGAAGGTCTTCAGCATGAGGACGGCCAAAGCCATCTGTTGGCCTC
Organism: uncultured Rhodanobacteraceae bacterium; assembly: GCA_913053815.1. Taxonomy (GTDB): domain Bacteria; phylum Pseudomonadota; class Gammaproteobacteria; order Xanthomonadales; family Rhodanobacteraceae; genus Metallibacterium. The sequence goes on along the minus strand of CAJXGK010000139.1, from coordinate 5,497 downwards.
GGCCATCCCCAACTGCCATGCCTACGATCCGACGTTCAGCTACGAGGTGGCGGTGATTCTCCACGACGGGGTACGGCGTATGCTCGAAGAGCAGGAGGATGCCTGGTGGTATCTGACGGTGATGAACGAAAATTACACGCATCCGGAGATGCCTCGTGGTGCCGAGGAAGGCATCATTAAGGGCATGTACTTGTTCCGCGATGCAGGCAAGGTCAAAAAAGGTACGCCTCGCGTACAATTATTGGGCTCAGGAACCATCCTGCGTGAGGTCATCGCTGCCGCAGAGCTGCTGGAGAGCGAGTTTGGGATCAAGGCGGATATCTGGAGTTGTCCAAGCTTTACTGAACTGGCCCGTGATGGTCAGGATAGTGTCCGTTGGAACCGCCTGCATCCTCTGCAGAAGCCCCACGTAGCGTATGTCAACGGGCTACTCGAATCACGGCAGGGTCCGGTCATTATTGCCACCGACTATGTGCGCGCTTTCGCCGATCAGATTCGTGGATTTATACCCAGGAATCGAGGTTATGCCGTGCTGGGTACCGATGGTTTCGGCCGCAGCGACACGCGTGAACAGCTACGGGATTTCTTTGAGGTGGACCGGCGTTGGATCGCCCATGCGGCACTGGCCGAACTGGCAATCGCCGGCCAAGTCAATGCCGAAGACGTGCAGCGTGCCATCAAGATCTGGAAACTGGATACCGACAAGCCCAATCCACGGAGCTTGTGATATGCGTCTGGGAGCACCGATTCGGCTGGGGCCGGCACCCAACCGCTGGGGGTTGGGTATGCGCTGGGCCGTGTTGTTTCTGGCTGCGGCCACGTTGGCAGCTTGTACCTCCCAGGCCGACCGGGCCGCCCAGCAGCGGCAACATGCCGCCCAAGCGGTTGCGGTACGGAATGCGGCGGCAGCACGAAAATTGTCTATCTACCGGGACTTACTACAACGGGATTCGGCACAATTGGCGCTGCCCATTGGCGAGGAGATCCTGGCCCGCTATGCCGGTACGCCTGCCGCGACGGCCGTGGCAAAAACTCTCTCTCAGGTCAAAGCCCGGGCTCATGCCGAGGTACAACTACGCAGTCTGCAAGCCTTATGGAGCTACCAAAGTGCCCGGCAATCCGGCGCTTTGCAGTACACCGCTGCGATCTATAACAAGGTGAAAACCGGCTTGCCCGGCAAGGTTCGTCTGGTCTTGCGGCGGCATGCCAAGTGGGGGCAGAGTGTGTATCTGTTTGGTACCGCACCGGGGTTCCGTTGCCGAGGTTTATGCCGGGTCCGGATACGCTTCGATACCCGGCCGTGGCAAAACTGGGCCGCCTATCTTCCCCACGGTAATGAACCGGCTCTGTTCATCAAGAATGACCCGCGCTTCATACGAGATCTTAAAAAGTCCAAAATCATCCAGATCAGAGCCGCCTTCAAAGGCAAGGGTTGGCGGGTATTGCGTTACCCGGTGGGCGGCTTCATTACCGCTGATTTCCCACAATTGCCTCATTCTGCCAGCAAGCACATTTGATACCGGCTGGCCCAGGCTGATCCCATTTCGGACTTATAAGTCACTGAATTGCTACGCATGGCATACCGCTGCGTGACCATTCGTTCTGGGTTGACAACCGTGCCTACGAAACCGATCTCGCCACCACGACCTCACCCTGGATCCCGGGTCTGCGCCCGGGATGACGTTTTTTTGTACCCACGCAATAATCTACTGACGCCCCTCTACAATGCCGCCCATCGCTACCGTCACGCCGTAGGCTGTGGTGAGTCGCGAACCGCATCCATCAAGATCATTGCTTCACCGTGAACCGTCCCGACTTTCTCGAAGCGCTCCACCGCCGTGATGATTGACTTGGCCGATTGCTCCTCAAAGAAAAGGTCTGTCGGCGGCACAGCTTCCCGTCCACATAGCGTCTCGACGACACCACCGCGCCCGTAGGCGATCACCGGCGAGATGCAGGTCTAAGCTGCCAACGGAATAACGCCGAAATCTTCCCCAGCGGCCTCATTATCACCAGATTCTTATGCGGCTCGACTTGCCTGGCAAACGTTCCTCCATCGCGGTACTGGATATGTCACCCGTAGTGATCTGAGCGCCGAAGATATCGATGTCATCAGCTCGCCACCCAACGTAAAAAAGTGTGCACAATCAATGGGTTTTATTCATATCTTCCAGGATAGAAAGCGAGCAAGATACCGTAACCACACAAGGAAATTTATATTAGAAATTATCGTAATATTGATATTTCTGGCGTTTGTGATCTATCTTATTTCTCCCAACGATAAGACATCACATCCTTCCCCATTTAGCCAAACTGGATATTTTGAGCAATCCGCCAACAGGATTGTATCGGTGACTATGAGTGGTGATCTGGGGCATCTGCGGCTCAAACCTGGGGGCGTAATTTTACCTACACCCCTGGGCATTTCACAGCGGTTTATTTTTTCGATTCTAGGAGCTTGTCGGACTTGGGGGGCGTAGCGAGGTGGATGAAAAATTGAGGACCGTTTTTTGATCTTTTGAGGCGAATAGGGGTTCTATTTAACGATAAAGAGCGAAAAAATAGATCCATTTTCCACCGCCGTAGTCGATTCTTCCCAAGTCCGACAGGCTCCTAGCTTCAGTTCGCCGAATAGCGGCTAACTTCGGCGAACTACACCGAACTGGACAAGTCTGCAGCGTCACTGGCAAACTAGCCATCCCGCTTGCGGCGCAACGATCTCATCTGCTCGTGACCACACTTCTCGTCCTGCATGGGCCCAATCTCAACCTACTCGGGGTACGCGAACCCGAACGCTATGGCCCTTTGAGTCTGGCGGAGATCAACTCTAGCTTGCAGGCCGCAGCCCAAACGACCGGTGATGCGTTGATCTGCTTTCAGTCCAATGCCGAACATGCCTTGATCGACCGTATTCACCTGGCCCGCGAAGAGCAAATTGCTGGCATTCTGTTCAACCCCGCCGGCTACACCCACAGCAGCGTGGCACTACGCGATGCTTTGCTGGCCGTCGCAATCCCCTTTGTGGAGGTGCACATGAGCAATATCCACGCCCGCGAGCCGTTTCGCAGTCACTCCTACTTCAGTGACATCGCGCTCGGCGTGGTGACCGGCTTCGGCGCCTACAGCTATCACCTCGCCTTACAGGCCCTGCGCACTCATCTAGCCCGGTCCAGCCCTCAAAACCCATCCCGGTAACCCGACCGCTATGACGACCTGCGCGGCATTGATTGCGAGTACATACCAAGCCTACCCCACGCAAGAGGCCATTATGGACCTTAGAAAAATCAGAAAACTTATCGACTTGCTGGAAGAATCCAATCTGGCTGAACTGGAAATCAAGGAGGGCGAGGAGGTTGTGCGTCTCTCCCGAGTGCCGACCAAAACCAATCCCGCAACCCTGCCGACCGGCTCGCCGGTTACCCATGTACACATGGCGGGCCAGCCGGGTAACCCATCCGTACCCCAAAACCTGGCGGCCGAGCCGGACGCCCCCCCTTCCTTACCCGCCGGGCATATCGTACTTTCTCCCATGGTCGGCACCTTTTATTCTGCTCCCAGCCCTGAGTCCCCCCCCTTTGTCAAAGTCGGGCAAGCGGTGCAGCAAGGTGAAACCATTGGCATCATTGAGGCGATGAAGATGTTCAACCAGATTGAGGCCGACCACAGCGGTACGATCGCCGCAGTTCTGGTCGAGAATGGTCAGCCTGTCGAATTCGACGAACCCATGTTCGTGATCGCCTGAATGATGGTTACTCACTACCCTGCCTTACGGGTTGATACCACGCAGTGTTCAGGCTGTGCCAAACGTATCCAGGAGTGGATTCGTACATCCCCCTATTCGGCTCGGCATCGAATCCCCACGCACTGCCTGCGAAACCCTTGCCATGCTTAATAAAGTCCTTATCGCCAACCGCGGCGAAATTGCCCTGCGCATCCTGCGGGCTTGCCATAGCCTCGGCATCAAGACGGTCGCGGTACATTCCAGCGTCGACCGCAATCTTACCCATGTTGCCATGGCCGACGAAGCCGTATGTATCGGTCCGGCCGACCCGGGAAAGAGCTATCTGAACATACCGGCTATCATTGCCGCAGCAGAAGTTACGGATGCTGACGCATTGCATCCCGGCTATGGTTTTCTTGCTGAAAACGCCGATTTTGCTGAACAGGTCGAGCAGTCCGGTTTCGTGTTCATCGGCCCGCGCCCCGAAACCATCCGCCTGATGGGCGACAAGGTACAAGCCATCCGGGCCATGCGGGAAGCCGGCGTACCCTGTGTACCCGGTTCTAACGGTCCCCTGGCCGAAGATGACCTGGATACCTCCCGGCGGCTGGGAGGGGAAATCGGCTATCCGGTCATCATCAAGGCAACCGGGGGTGGCGGTGGGCGCGGGATGCGCGTGGTGTACGATGCGTCTGAGCTGCAGCAAGCCATCTGTCTGACCCGCAGTGAAGCCCAGGTAGCCTTCGGGAATCCCGAGGTATACATGGAGAAGTTTCTCGAAAACCCGCGCCATATCGAAATCCAAGTACTGGCTGATGGCCAAGGCCAGGCTATCCATCTGGGCGAGCGCGACTGCTCGATGCAGCGCCGTCACCAGAAGGTACTTGAGGAAGCGCCTGCGCCGGGCATCACCTCAAAACAACGTGAAAAAATCGGACAAGTTTGTGTGGATGCCTGTCTGCGCATTAGTTACCGGGGTGTCGGAACATTCGAGTTTCTGTATGAAAATGGCCGTTTCTACTTCATCGAAATGAACACTCGTATTCAGGTTGAACATCCGGTCACTGAATTGGTTGCCGGGGTGGACCTGGTGCGCGAGCAGCTACTCGTCGCCGCGGGTGAAAAGCTCTCTATCCGCCAATCGGACATCATCCTGCGTGGTCATGCCATCGAATGCCGCATCAATGCCGAAGATCCCGACCGCTTCATACCCTGCCCGGGGACCGTGTCCCTATTTCATGCCCCTGGCGGGCCCGGCGTACGCATGGATACCCACCTATACAACGGTTATCGCGTCCCCCCCAACTACGACTCGATGATTGCCAAGGTTATCGTCCATGGCCCCGACCGCGACACGGCCATCGCCCGCATGCATATCGCCCTCGGCGAGTTAGTCATCGAAGGGGTGAAAACCAATGCCTCACTACAACAACGCATCATTGACGATCCCGGTTTTCGCACCGGGGGCCAGAACATCCACTACCTTGAACAGCGTATTGCCAAGCTCAAGAAAAAAGCTATCGGCATTCGCTGAAAACGTGGCTCAGCGCTTTCGTGAAGCATCGGGAATCTACCACCCAGGTGAACAATACGGCAAGCTCCCAGCCAGGTATTTATTGATGCGCCGAGGATGAGTAGTCAATGATAAAATTATGTGTACTGCAACATACTGGTGGAGAATTTCTCGGTCTGCTGGAAGAGCATTTCGAAAGTCGAGCGATTCGCTTTGCCTACTCACGACCGTTCGCACCCGGTGGCAACCTTCCGGCATCCATC
>CAJXGK010000138.1 GCA_913053815.1 uncultured Rhodanobacteraceae bacterium | reverse complement strand
CCAGCACATGGGTGTAGATCTCGGTGGTGGCAATATCAGCGTGGCCGAGCAGTTCTTGTACGGCCCGCAACTCACCCGAGGATTCCAGCAGGTGGCTGGCACAAGTATGCCGCAACAGATGGGGATGGACCCGTTTACCCAGGCCTTGCTCCAGAGCTCGTCGCTGCAATCGCAAGCGTACCGCTGCGGTACTCAGAGGGCGGCCCCCGCGACCAGGGAAAATGGGCGTTTCGGAGTCTGCGTAGGGCAACGCCTGCAAGGCTTGCAGCGCCGCGCGTCCGACGGGGACCAGGCGAATCTTGGAACCTTTGCCGGTGATCCGTACTAAGCCCTGTTGGATATCCAGATCGCGCCAATACAGACCCACCAGTTCGGATACCCGTAGACCGCTGGAATAGAGCAGTTCCAGAATGGCCTGGTCACGTGGTTGCAACGCATCCCTGGCCTTGAGTTCGACCAGTACCTTAGCTTCATCGACATCCAATACATACGGCAGGCGACGCGGCAATTTCGGGGCGCGAACTGGCTGTGCTGGGTTGGCCTGAATCTGTCCTTCGCGCAGCAAATATCGGAACAAGCTACGACTGGCTGAAAGCAACAACCGTAAACTGGCGGGTCCACGACCACGGCGGTGTTCAGCAGCAATGAGCGCCTGAATATGCTCGGAACGAGCCTCCGGCCAGGAGTGCACCCCGCTGAGGTGTAGATGTCGGGCTAACAGGCCTAGTTCGCGTCGGTAGTTATCCATAGTACGCGGTGCGTAACGTCGTTCTACCCGTAGGTGCTCAAGAAAATCTTCAATCGCCTTATTCAAGTTCGGAAATAGGGAAGATTTCACGGGTAGCGGCCGAGCGCAGCGGTCACGGCTTCAGTGATCAGTTTGAGAAACAGGGTGCTCAGACCCGGATGAAAATGATGGGGGTCTTTACTAGCGATGGCCAGCAGACCAAGTTCGCCCAGTTTAAGCAGTGCGCTTGATTGTACCGCCGTGGCTTGGGGCCCGAACAGAGCGTCCAGCTTGTCCTCGGCCAGGCGACCGCATAGTGGATCGCCACGTTGTAAAAAATCCTTAAACACGGGCAACGTGGACGCCCCGCCGGGGGCAACGTGCAGCCAGGGTTCCTGGGGCAAACCCTGGTTGTCATGGAACAACAGCAGACTCACATAATCGGTGTGGAAATCCTCGTGCAGGCCGGCTACGACGACGCGCAGGGTTTCGACCAAATCAGCAGCCCGCAACATAGCCAAAGTGTATGAATGCACCTGCACGGCAAGTTGTTCATTTTTGGTGGCGATTTCGATGAGTTGATGTAGACGTTCGCCCAATTCACGATTGCGTTCGCGCAAAATTTCGATCTGGTAGCTGGCCAGCGAAGCGGCAGGTCCTTTTTCGCGTGGTATGCGTAACAGGTCGGCAATATCGGGAAAATCTTTGAGAAAGTTCGGGTGGTGACGCAGCCAAGCCGCGACATCCATGCCCTCCAGACCTTGTTTCAGACTCAGTTCGGCCATGTGTTTCTCCGGGATATGTGCCAGGGTCGCCACCCCCAAAAGGGTAGTGTCGACGGCATCTTGTGTTGGCCATTTTGTACGGGGTGAATTCTTGCAAGCATGTGTAGGGTCAACCCATTTCGGTCAAACTGGATGGACTTGAGCCGATTTCGAAAATCGGTTGATGCATCGGTTTCATTGTGCCTATTCTCCTTGTGGTACCAGGCCAACAGATCTCATCATTGACCCTGGGTACCGGATGCAGCGGACGTCTGGTCGATGTCGCTGCTAGTGGGCGTTGAGGGGGAGCTCTGGCTGCGCATCGGCAAGCCATTCTCCCTCGTAGACGAATTGCGCCGGACCGGTCATCCACAGCTTGGCACCCGGACCGGACCATTCGATCAACAGTTCGCCGCCAGGTTGCTGCACGTTAACCTGAGCATCAAGGCTTCCCCGGCGCCGTAACACGGCTACTGCGGCCGCTGCGCCAGTACCACAGGCCTGGGTCCAGCCAGCTCCACGCTCATGGACGCGTAATTGCAGATGGGAGGGATCTTCGATGTGTACGAACCCTGCATTGACTCCTTCAGGGAAGGCCGGATGTTGGCTCAGGGCTGGGCCTACCCATTGCCATTCGGGGGCCTCGGGATCATCCACTTCGACCATGGCATGTGGATTACCAAGTGAGACGACCCCGATTTCGAGTAAACCATCGGCGACATCGAGGTTGTAACGGTCAGCTTCATCCGGGGCCGTAAAAGGAATGCGGGCCGGAGTGAACAGCGGCTCACCCATATTCACAGCGACCCTACCATCGTCCAGACAGCGCACCTCGACAGTTCCGGAAGGGCTTTGCAAGCGTACCCGGTCGGTACCGATCCGCCCGGCTCGGCGCAACCAGGCGGCAACACAGCGTACCCCGTTGCCACACTGCTGAGCGGGTGAACCATCGGCATTCCAGATACCGTAGGCGTAGGCGCTTTCGGAGGTGGGTGAGACGGCGATCGTCAACAGTTGATCGAAGCCGATCCCACTATGACGGTCGGCCATCCTGGTGATCAACTCGGGCCTACCGGTAAAAGCCTGAGTGAGGGTATCGATGACAGCAAAATCATTACCCAGCCCGTGCATCTTGGTGAAGTGTAGGCTCATGGGTGCCGAGTCGGTTGGGTACTGCTGGGGGCGGGAGCTGATGAAGAGACAACCGGACGATGTACAGCAGGTGTACTGGGCCGCAGCAACGAGCCCTTGTTACCGCAGGCTGCCAAGGGCAGGATCAACAGCACCCATGCAATCAAACGGCGCATGCGCGCACTCCGCTGGAATGTGAGGCCAGTGTATACCGGGTGAGATAAAGAGTGGGTGACGACGGGTACTTTCAAGGCTGGGGCTGTTTCCCGGTCGCATGGGCACCAGAAGGCGGGGTGCCGAGTTGCTGCAGTTTGCCGACCTGCACGGTACCGCTCCAGTTGGCATCACGCCGCGCAATATAGTGCTTGGGATTCCAGTACCAGGCATTGCGCGCATCAAAGTTGTTCGGAGTCATGGTGAGGCCTTGCCGCAAGTTGCCGCCGGGGCCGAGGGCGATGGTAGAAATACCGTTATTGAAGCCGCTGCGGGAACCGGTGATTTGCAGCATAGTCTGGCGCAGTTCGCCCTTAATGCGGGGTATGGCTACGGCATCACCGTAGGTTTTAGCCAGCACCTTATGCTCGGCTTGAGCGGCTTGGCGCTGAGCGGGATCCAGGATCTTCCAAACTCGGTTACGGGTGGTAACAAATACTGGGTAGTCCCGAGAGGCGGCAATGGCCAGCCAGGCCCAGGCCTTGGCCGGGTTTTTCTTTACCCCGCTGCCGTTGAGATACATCAGACCTATGGAAAGTTGCGACAGCTTGTCGGCATAAAAGGCCCCATAGCGGAACATTTTTAGTGCCGCTCTGTAATGGCCGGCGGCAAAGGCGACCATGCCATTGAAACGTCCGAACAGATCGGGATGGCCCCAGGTCGAGGAATTGGTCATCGCATTCAGGCGTTTCTGGATGGCGGGCCGGTTAGGCAGCGGTACGGGATTGCCCGCAGCCATCGCAAACTGAGCCCCCAACAGAAAAACCACAACACCCAGCACCCATCTTGTCCGTTTATGCTGGCCAATAATCCGTGACATGATCGAGTCCTTGTTTTGATCAACAGATTGCGACTCTAGTGGGCCGGATACCGAAACACAAAAGGTATTCCCGCATTATTCAGGCGGACTGATGCGGTTCGTACCTCATCGCATCTTACGGGGGCTGCGTGTCACCCTGCGAGCCTCGTCTCCCGCCATCCACCGCCGCACAGGGGGGTGACAAGCATACAGATTGCCGGCTTGAGCATTGCCGTGGTTCGCAGTATGGGGCCAGGGCGAATGTTGGGGGTCGTATTGCGGCCAGAGTTCGGAAACCAGCACCCGTTTTGACATTAGGGTCGCAAATGCTGCGACACCTGTGGGATAGTTTGTCCACAACGCGTTCAGGCAGGCTAGAATGAACATCACTCCTCCAGGAGCTTGTTCCATGAGCGATTTCGCCCGTTGTGCAGTGCTTGGCCATCCCGTTGCCCATAGTCTTTCTCCACGTATCCACGGTGAATTTGCCCATGAATTGGGCATCACGCTGCAGTACGAAAAGGTTGATGTGGAACCACAGGATTTGTCTTCCTGGATCGAGTCGTTCTTTACCGGCGGCGGAACCGGACTCAATATCACGCTACCGCACAAACACGCTGCGGCGGCACTCGCTACCCGAAGTAGCAACGCAGTTGTCCAGGCCGGGGCGGCCAATGTACTCAGTCACGGTGCTGACGGCGTGATCGAGGCAGACAACTTTGATGGTGTGGCGTTGATCCGCGACCTGACTGAACGCTATCGGCTGGATTTGCGCGGGCACGATACGCTGCTACTCGGCGCGGGGGGGGCCGGTCGCGCTGCAGCTTTCGCCCTGTTTGATGCGGGCGTGCGCAGCCTGACTATCGTCAACCGCAGTAGTGCCGCAGCCGATGCGCTGGCTGATGCCTTAGGTCAGCCGGGTCGCGTGCACAATCGCTATTGGAATGATCTTGGCAGCCTGGGGGTATTCGATCTGGTCATCAATGCGACCAGTGCCGGGGTGCTGGGGAAGCAGCTGGGTTTACCATTTGGCCTATTAACCCCCCGGGCGACCTGTTACGACCTGTGCTATGGCTATGCGGCAAGCGAATTTCTTGGTTGGGCCAAGGCATCCAGTGCGCGCTACGCGTATGATGGCTTGGGTATGCTGGTTGAGGGCAGTGCCCAGGCTTTTGAATGCTGGTTTGGAAAGCATCCTGATACGGAGCCGGTATTTACCGAACTGCGGGTGGAATTTCCACTGCCTGGTTGATCTTCGTCGCTGTTGGCCCTTAGTTGGTGACTTTTGGCCGGGTACAATTCGGTACTGCCAAGTCCGGTGCTGGGCGTGCATCGCGTAGCGTTCCATACCATCATCCCCTGCGCAGCTCCGGGATCCACGATCTCGCGGTAGCGTCCGAGCGAGCCTCAACCGTGCTCCGGGCCGGGTGGCTTCCCGCCTGCGCGGAAATGACAATAATGCGAGTGGCGGCATGCTTGTCCATAGCCGTGGTTTGCGGTGCGGGGCCAGGGCCAATCCCGTAGGGCGACCGGCATGGAAGCCGGTCGGTTCGTTGCCAGGCAGGAGTCTGTCTGGCCTGAGTGATCGTCACGAGGTGAGGTGGAAATCGAGAACAATTTTTTGAGCTTTTGAGGCGAATAGTGGTTCTATGCAACGAAAAAGATCAGAAAAGTGGGCCGATTTCCAACCCCCACAGTAGATTCTTCTCAGGCTGGACAGGCTTCCCAGGATGAGCTGTCGACGAACGCCCGCAGCCCCAAACGTACCCGTAGGGCGTGAACCCCGGCCGCCCCTCTCTTAGCCCGAACATTTCCTGAATTCACCCCCCCTCACGGGTCTTTTGACGTGCCAGCAGATTTTCTTCAGTCGGCCGGAACCACCGCTACGCCATTCCTTCAGAAAATCCACTGACCCGGCAAAATCCTCCGCAATCATCGCGGCAATTCATGAGATGTCCGGGCTGGCTAACTTCTCTCGGGCGAGCGAGAGAAGGGGCACGCCCACCGTAGGTGGGTGGAAGCTTGTCGCCCTGGACGCAGATGCGTAACACCGCCGAGCGGTGTCAGCCAGCGTAGCCAGGATGGAGCGTGAGCGTAATCCGGGGGGGAACGGTATTGAAAGGATATTTCCCGGGTTCCACTTTGTTGCATCCGGGCTACGGCGCGCTGGCCAGATTGTCTCGTCATCCCGGGCGCAGACCCGGGATC
>CAJXGK010000137.1 GCA_913053815.1 uncultured Rhodanobacteraceae bacterium | reverse complement strand
AGTTCGACCAGATAGGAGGCAACAAGATGCGGCTCAAGATGGTGGGTGGCCGAGTCGATCACCTCCTGATATCGGGAGATCATGACCATCAACGCTTGGGCCTGTGCGCTGTCGAGCTGATCCAAGGCATTGCGTCCACGGACTTCGTCGTGGACCATGCCACGCTCTTCGGCCTGAGTCAGCACACTGGCAATGCGGGCGTGTGCATATTGCACGTAATAGACCGGGTTGTCGTTAGATTGTGCGCGGGCTACATCAATATCAAAGGTGAGCTGCGAATCGGGTTTGCGGGCGACCAGGAACCAGCGGGTGGCATCACGCCCAACTTCATCGATCAGGTCTCGCAGGGTTACATAGCTGCCAGCGCGCTTGGAGAGCTTCACTTCCTGGCCATCACGCATCACTGCCACCATCTGGTGGAGTACAAATTCAGGCCAGTCATGCGGAATACCCAGCCCTAATGCCTGCAAGCCGGCCCGTACCCGAGTGATCGTCGAGTGATGGTCGGCACCCTGCTCGTTAATGACCCGCTCGAAGCCGCGCTGCCACTTGTTCACATGATAGGCGACGTCGGGGATGAAGTAGGTATAGCTACCATCCGATTTACGCATGACTCGATCCTTGTCGTCACCAAAATCAGTAGTGCGCAACCACAAAGCTCCATCTTTCTCGAAGGTATGGCCGCTGTCGATCAATTGTTTGACCGCGGCATCTACCTTACCTTCGGTGTGCAGTGTGGATTCCAGGAAATACACATCGAAGTCTACGCCGAAAGCATGCAGATCCAGGTCTTGCTCGTGGCGCAACCAGGCTATGGCAAAGCGACGCACGGCTTCGAGATCATGAGCATCGCCCCCACCGGTCTCGTGCCGGCCATCCGCTTCAACGGTAGCGCCGGTCAGGAAAGCTTGGGCAACCTCATTAATGTATTCACCACAGTATCCCCCCGCGGGCCAGTGAGGACTGTCGGGTTCCAGACCCAGAGTCCGCGCCTGAACCGACAAGGCGAGTTTGTTGATTTGCTGGCCGGCATCGTTGTAATAAAACTCGCGAGTCACTTGCCAGCCGCTGGCTTCCAGAAGTCGACAGAGACTGTCACCGATGGCCGCGCCGCGTCCGTGGCCGACATGTAGGGGGCCGGTTGGGTTGGCAGAAACGAACTCGACTTGTACTTTGCGACCCGCCCCTGATTTGTTGTGACCGTAAGAGGCTTGTAATGCTAGAACGTTGAGAATTTCTGCGTGATAGGCGGTAGCTGACAGGAATAGGTTGATAAAGCCGGGACCAGCGACCTCGGCATGGTCCAGCACCGGGTGTTTAGGCAGGCTAGCGACGATTTGTTCGGCAAGGGTACGGGGATGGGTATGGGTTGGTTTGGCCAGCATCATGGCCAGATTGCTGGCAAAGTCACCATGGGTGCGGGACTTGGAGCGTTCCAGGGTGTAATCAGGCACAGCAATATCTAGGCTAAGATCGCCACAGGTCTGCAGACGTTTTAGCGCCTGATTCAAAAGTTCACACAAGGTGTTTTTCACAGTCATCAAGTTCGGGTAACTGTTGCATCGTAGCAGGACGTGGCGGGCGTGGGGTGCTATGCAAAAGGTATCTTATATAGGTCAAGATCGCGTCAGGCCTGTGGATAACTCTGTGTACAATTGGCAAGGTAGTTCGTACTAAGTCATTCATGTTACGGGATTATTATAGGCTTAAATTGCTTTTCCCATTGAGAATCAATTAGATAGAGTTGAATTTGATGATGGGGTATTCACAATAGTGAGCAAGTGCAAGCACTTGCGATTGTGTACAACTTTTGCAGAGCGGTACCCGCAGGCCCCAAACGGGTGGCCGAGTGGCCCACCCCACAAGGCTCATGCGATTGGATGACCAGGTAGCGGGCGGTTCCGGCCTGTTATGTCGACAACACCCGATTTGGGTCAGCACGGTGGGTCGGCGCACAGGATTCAGCAAAGACCCCGGGAGGAGAGGGATACCGGGGTGCCGTGCCCTACGACCAAGTGGTCGAGCACCCGTACGTCGATCAAGGCCAGGGTTTCCTTGAGAATTTTAGTCAGCGCCACATCAGTGCTACTCGGCTCGGCCACCCCCGATGGATGGTTGTGGGCCAGGATGACGGCGGCGGCATTATGGTGGAGGCAGGCGCGAACCACTTCGCGGGGGTGCACGGATGCGCTGTCTATGGTGCCGCGGAACAGCTCTTCAAAGGCGAGTACGCGATGACGGTTATCCAGATACAGGCAGGCGAAGACTTCGTAGGGCAGATCGCGCAGTTGGGCCCGCAGATACTCACCGCTGTCTGCGGGGTTACGGATTGTGGTCAGTTGGGCCAGCTCTTCGGCCAGACAACGGCGGGCTAATTCCAGGGCAGCCTGAATGCGGGCGCGTTTGGCGGGTCCGACTCCAACCAGTGGAACAGGTTCCTGGGCCAGCAAGGCACGTAGGCTTCCCGCTGCTTGTAAAAGCTTGCGGCCGAGGTCAACAGCAGAATGGCCAGGGATTCCATTGCCGAGCAGCAGGGCTAACAGTTCGGCGGTACTCAGTGCGTCAGGGCCACGCAACAACAGTTTTTCTCGAGGCCGTTCGTCTTCCGGCCAGTCTCGTATGCTCATACTAGGGATACTGAACCAGGCTGGGAGTACTTGGCAGAGGTCTAGGTTGAAGAATCCGGTAAGCTAGTAGGCCCCTTCAACGTCGGCGATGGCTGACATGAGCAAAAAATCCAAGTTGTCAGAGCGCATTCTGCTAGGAATTTCTGGCGGTATTGCTGCCTACAAGGCTTGTGAACTGGTGCGTCGCCTGCGTGACCGGGGCAGCGAAGTGCGCGTGGTCATGACGGCTAACGCGACCCGGTTCATAAGTCCGGTTACTTTTCAGGCCTTGTCCGGCCAACCGGTACGTACCAGCCTGTGGGATGAAAGGATCGAGGCGGCAATGAGCCATATCGAGCTGGCCCGCTGGCCACAACAGATATTGGTAGCTCCCGCCAGTGCTGATCTGTTGGCCCGTTTGGCGCATGGTCTGGCGGATGATCTGTTGACAACGGTGTGTCTGGCTACTCAAGCTCCACTGCTGGTCGCTCCGGCCATGAACCGGTTGATGTGGTTGCACCCTGCAACCCAGGCCAATATGGCCACGCTGTGCCGTCGCGGAGTGCGTATTCTGGGGCCGGTTGAAGGCTACCAGGCTTGTGGGGAAACCGGGCCGGGGCGAATGCTTGAAGTTGCGGCGATCATGGCCGAATTGAGCTATGCAAGACCGGGGCCTCTGCATGGTCTGAAGGTATTGATCAATGCCGGGCCGACTTACGAAGATATTGATCCGGTGCGGTTTATCGGCAACCGCAGTTCGGGGCGCATGGGTTTTGCCGTGGCGGCGGCGGCGGTACAGGCCGGAGCGCACGTGGTGTTGGTAGCGGGTCCGGTGGTTCTGGACACTCCGGCGGGGGTTGAGCGACGCATCAATGTGCGCAGCGCCGCCGAGATGTATGCAGCGATGCTGACGGAGGTGGAACAGGCGGACTTGGTGATTGCGGTCGCTGCCGTGTCGGACCTACGGCCACGCGACGTTAGTTTGAGCAAGCTAAAGAAACCGCGCCTTCCGGAGGCGATTCACCTGGTGGAAAATCCGGATATTGTTGCTGCAATAGGTGCCCGGCGGCCGCGTCCTTTCGTGGTCGGATTTGCGGCTGAGACGGAATCTCTGCAGGAGCACGCCCTGGATAAGCTGCGGAGTAAGAACCTGGACATGATTGCTGCCAATCTAGTCAGTGAAGGCCGAGGGATCGAGGCAGAAGATAATGCCTTGGACTTGTATTGGCACGAGGGGCACGTCCACCTTGAATATGCCAGCAAGGAAATTCTGGCGGTCAGGATGATCGAGCAGATTGCCCAACGTTATCAAGCCAGCCGTGCAGGGGTGAAGCATGATTGACGTGGAATACCGTATTCTCGATCCGCGCTTGGGTAAGGAGATCCCGGCTCCAACTTATGCCACGGAGGGTAGTGCGGGATTGGATCTGCGGGCGGCCCCGAGCACTGCGGTTACCTTAGCACCGGGTCAGGCTGAACGCATTCCGACGGGATTGGCGATCCATATCGGGGACCCTAATTGGTGTGCGCTGATCTTACCGCGCAGCGGACTCGGCCATCATCACGGCGTGGTACTGGGTAATCTAGTGGGCTTGATCGACGCAGATTATCAAGGGCCTTTGCAGGTATCGTGTTGGAACCGCAGCGATCGGGCTTATACCATCACACCGGGAGATCGGATTGCTCAGATATTATTCGTACCGGTAACTCAGGCGCGGTTGGTTGCGGTGGATCGGTTTGTACCGAGTGGGCGTGGGGTGGGTGGATTTGGCTCAACCGGTATCAGGTAATTGATGAGTGATTTGTAAATGCCGTGACCGGGAACGCCTCTTCCCAAGGTGGTATATATGGTCGAGTCTTGGAATAGTGCGGTGGGGGGCAGAAAAACATGGCAGGCAAATAGGCTCCCCACAGCTCGGTACATGCACTGCGTTATGTATGCGAATGGATAGGGAATGACATGGGTGGGAAAGGTGCTAGGCGGCGTTTGAGCGGTTGGGCTCAAAGGCTGACCAAATTGGATTGGCGATGCTATCTGACCCTGGCCGGAGCGACTTTTTTGCTTCTTGTAGGACTCTTTGCCGCGGAGCAGAGCTGGCAGATCTATCAGAACGGGCAGATACGGCAAAAACTTGTCGAGGTTCGTTTGCAAGCGCGCGCCGGCTTGACTCGTAAGATCGCCGAGATCCGGCAGAAACTAACCCAAGCCCTTTCTGATCCCCTACTGCGAGCGGATTTGCAGATGGCGGATGCCGCTGGACGACAGCGTGCAGCACATAGGTTGAAGCAGTTGCTCCCCAAGCTCCGTCAGGTAGAATTTTTTACCCCGGGGCTGCACGAAGTACTGCATACCGACTTCACTCGTTTTGGATATAACAAGGCGGCCATGTTGATGCGTGCGCAAAGCCTCGGAGCTATGGCTCCGGTTGCGGTAAAGGGGGTGTCCCATGCTCGCAGTGTGCTACTTGCCGCGCCGGTCGATTCCGGACCAGACCTCCTGGGTTTTGTATGGGTAGCCTTGCCATTCAGTCCTTTGCGGGCAAGCTTCGATTCGACCGCGACTGGGGGTGGTCAGCTATTGCTACGGCAGAATGGACAGATATTACTTGAACGCGGTTTTCGAGCCATGTCGGGTTCGTTCGCTTTGGGCCGACCTATCCCAGGCAGCAGACTAGAGATTGAAGCATGGTCACCACCGATCTTTCTGCTTTTTTCCGATATCCTGCCCATTACACTTCTATATACATTCTTGGCCCTGTCAGCGGGTATATTGCTGCTCAGGTTACGAGTACGGCAGAGACAACCTGATCGAAACAAAATGGAGGAACCGACCTTGGTCGATATATTGCGTAACGCGAGGACCCGTCAAGCCAAAGAACCGCAACCTAAGGCCCCGCTGGGTGAGGTGGACGGTCACCGTACGATTCAGGCCCCTGTCAGTACGGTTGACCGGTCAATATTTCGGGCCTACGACATCCGCGGTGTCGTGGGTACTCAGCTCAGTTCCGAGGTGGCGCGGCTGATCGGCCAGGCGGTGGGCAGTTTCATGCATGATCAGGGGCTGGCTGAAATTGTGGTAGGCCGTGATGGACGGAACTCGGGTGAGGGCTTGGTCAATGCCTTGGCAGATGGCTTGCGCGAAACAGGCTGCAACGTCATTGATCTGGGTAGAGTGCCGACGCCGGTGGTGTATTTCGCTACCTATGTACTGCATACAGGCTGTGGCATAGCCGTAACCGGAAGTC
>CAJXGK010000136.1 GCA_913053815.1 uncultured Rhodanobacteraceae bacterium | reverse complement strand
GCGAATAGGGGTTCTATTTAACGATAAAGAGCGAAAAAATGGGCCGATTTTCCACTGCCGCAGTCGATGCTTCCCAAGTCCGACAGGCTCCTGATATGTGTAGCAGCGCGTGGGGCTTTCAATTTTGTCCGCAAGCGGGCTCGGTGGCGGGGGTGGATTCTTCCTGCGTGACCCGAGCCACCAGCAATTCCAGATAACGGTCACGAAACTCGCGATATGGGTGGTCATCAATACCGCCAGATTGCAGCAAAGCCGCCTGCATGGTTCGTTGTATCTGCCCAAGTGGCTGGTTTTCCAGATGCTCATGTTGCAGCCATACCAGACTGGCGCTAGGGAGCGAGGCAATTTGCCGTATCATATCGGGCCATACTTGAAAACTAGCCAGCCTTTGTTCCCGCTTCAATTCACTGGCTAGTGCGCCCAGCGCGGTACGGGGACGCTTGGGGTCGAGGTGATAGGGTAGCTGGTGCTCCGCCCAGGTAAGTAATCGTTCCGGCGGCATGGGTCGGGCGATGGCAAAGCCCTGTCCGAAATCGGCACCCAGTATGGCAGCCGCCTCAATCAGACCTGGGGTCTCCAATCCTTCGACTACGACCCGGGCTTCCGCCTCCTGGGCCAGATTGGTCAGATGGGCAATGAAACCTAGTACTCGCAATGGGTGTCGGGCGGCACCCCGGACCAGATTTTGATCGATTTTCACGGTGTCGAATGGCACATTTCGTAAGCGATTGAGGCTGGAGTAAGCTTCCCCCAGGTCGTCTTGTGCGAGGTGTACTCCCAGCGCCTTCCATGAGGCCAGAACGGCATCCAGTTGGTGGGTGTTCTTGAAGGTGTCGGTCTCGAGAACTTCCAGGGTTAGGGTGTGCCCTTCCGGTAATGGATGACCATCCAGAAGTTGGTGGACGACCTGCTGATAGCGGTGATCGTCCAGGGCGTGGCCGGGGAGATTCAGGCTGATGCTGAGCTGCGGGTGCGCAGAATGCCAACGTGAGGACCAGGTGAGGGCCTGAACGAGTCCTTTCTCAAATAGCAGTAACAGTTCGTCGCGGCTGAACACCGTTAGGAATTCAGCTGGAGCTAGGTATTGGCCATCATCTCTGAGCCGGGCCAGAGTTTCGATGCCGGCAAGGGTGCCATCGCTCAAGTTGAGCACGGGCTGCGCATACATTACCAGACCATTCCCGGTAAGTAGCTGGCGGATCCGGTGTCGATACAGCACGTTGTAGACCTTCGGGGTTTGACGTTGCTCATGCAGCCGGCTGTAGCCCAGGGCGAGTATTTGTTGCAGGTGTTGTAGAAAGGCATGCTGGTTGTTTGAGATGAACCCGCCCGGAAAGGCTGAGTACAACAGCAGCAGGGCGATATTGGTGTTGCGTACACGAATCGGTAACACGGCCTGAGCCCGGATTCCTAGCCGGGCCGCTACCGCCCGCCAAGGCAGCACACGCTCATCGGTTTGGTAATTGCGGACGTTTTGGATTTTGCCGCTTGTCCAGGCCTGACTGGTCGGGCTATGACCGGGCGAGGTGGTGGGGGCTACTCGGATGGGTGTGGCTGATCCAGCTTTCACCTCCTTCAGATAATTCAGGAATGGCTTGCCGGACACCGCCTCAAATTGCAAGTTACCGCGTTCGTCCGGTCGGGCAATGGCGGCGCTGCAAATTTCATCAAGTTCATGCAGGTTTTGCACTACGTCCTCGATAAGCTCGGAAAAACTTCGGGCCCGCCAGGCAGACTCGGCAATTTTGGCCAAGGCCAAGTCCCGCTGTTGCTGAATAGCCGTATAGCCGTTCAGTTCTACTTCGATTTCTACCGCCAGACGCCGGTCCAGGATGGGTTCTATTTCCTGAAATGACAGGGATTGATGGCGGAAGGTTTCCTTCAGAGATTGCATCCAGGTTTGATAACTCTGAATCATCAGGTTACTTTCCAGACCGCAACAAGCATGAATTTTCCCAAGTTGGTAGCCGGTTTCCCGGTGCTCGGTTTCTTCAAGATCCGCTTGGCAGACCAGACACAAATGCGCAGCCTGCTTACGTTCTAATTGGGCCTGTTCCGATGGGGTTAGGGCATTGATCAGAGCGGCGTTCTCTGGTTCATCCATAAGTCGTGTGGTGAAGTCGCGGATAAACACTCCGGCGACTGATGCCAGATTTTCCTGGAGGGGTGCCAGGAGTGCAGCAATGTTGGGGCCGTAAGTAGGTACGAAGAATCGGCGCGAAGCTCCACTGGTCTCAGGATTGATCTCGTTCGGAACGATCGGTTGCTCATCGGCTATTGTCCACCAGTGTTGGCGATCGGTCTTGTGCAGCTTGGCCAGGTAGAGGGCTTGGTCGGCCTTGCGCAGCAACGCATCAGCACTGCTGTCCGCCTGTTTGTTCGGAAAGATCGCCACCCCCATGCTGGCGTGGAGGGTGAGGGTCACCCCAGCGGTTGTAAAGGGTATGGCAATGGCCGCACCCAGTCGCTCGAGCATCGGTTCGAGGTTTTGGGGGGAATCCAGATCCTCCATAAGAACTACGAACTCATCCCCACCAAAGCGGGCCAGTGCATCGGTCTCACGTAAGGTTTGTTGCATGCGTTGGGCTAAGGTTTTTAGTGCGGTGTCCCCCACCGGATGACCGTAATGATCATTGATTATCTTGAAATCATCCAAATCCAAGACGCCCAGTGCGATCAGTTTGTCGTGTCGCCGGGCTTGGGGAATGGCCTGTTCGAGTCGGGTCTCCAGAGCACGACGGTTTTGCAGGCCAGTGAGTGAATCGGTAAGCGAGAGTGTTTCGAGCTGTCGGGCCTGGGCCTGCAGGATTTGGCCCTGCTTTTCCAAATGACAGGCCAACTTGGATTTTTCGTGGGCAAGCCGCAGACTAGAGAATAAGTCACCACGCATGTGTTTTCCAAAGCGCAGGCTAAACACGAAAAACAAGATCAGCACAGCGCCTAGCAGCAGGTGATTGGGTACGGTCATGGAGAAGAGAAAATAGGCGGCAAGTGGCCAGGTGGAGGGAATCAAAAATGCTGTGGCAACCAAGGCGCTGGGGGCTCCTGAGATAAGACTGCCTGCGGAGATTCCGATAATGACCGTCATCAGGAAAAACTGCATTCCAATCGTCAGACTGGGCATGAACCACACCAGTACCCCCCACATCGAGCCACCCAGAAAAGCCCCCGATACGTAGTACCATTCCCAGGTTCTGGGGTTGAATGGCTGGTGGATGATGTGGGTATGAAATCGTCCAAGAAGAATAAAACGTGCGCTGAATACCAGCAGCACGGTAATACCCCATACGAGGACCCAAGCATGCGGCTCGCTAGCCCAGATTCCCGAGAAGGTGATCACTGAGACGATCAGGCTGGTTGCCAGTGCCAGGGGGCCACGTGCATACAACTGTCGAATGCGGTCCCGTTCAAACTCCGTTTGGATAGGCTTGGCAATATCCTTGGGCATGAAAAAGTTACTAATCAAGAGCCGATTACCATGGCAGGTCGAACATGGCGAATGGGTGCAGAACAGTCAGTTTTTTGCCAGGACTCCGTGACCATCTTACACAAGTTGTTGGGACCGCTTCTTGTCGATGAGCGGGTGCCGGTTCCGCTTTAGTCCTATAGCGGCAGGGGGTCGGTATACTTGAGCCCTTGGTTGTTATGGATGGCGTAGATCCCGCTAGCTGTGGAGGTGAAGCAACACCGCATTATCGCGTTCCAGAGTGACAGGCAGTGGTACGGGTTCAGAGAACGGGTGAATAGCGGGTCTTATTCGAGATGCTGCCAGCCATCAGTCCCGAGAATTTCCAGTGGGTGAAACCGGCGCTTGTAATCCATCTTCGGATGAGCTTCGATCCAGTAGCCGAGATAGACCCAGTTCAATCCGTGGCGTTGGGCATAGGCAATCTGCTGGAGAATGGCGAAGGTACCGAGTCCGCGGCAGCTTTGTTCAGGCTCGTACCAGGTGTAGACCGCCGACAGCGCATTGGCGGCGATATCGATGGCGGCGACGGCCAGCAAACATGAGCCATCTCGCCATTCCAAAAACCGGGTGGTTTTCCAGGGGGCACAGAGGAATTCACGGAAATCCTCGATCGTTCCTTCATCCATGCCGCCGCCCTGATGGTGAGTATGCAGGTAGCGCTGGTACAGCGTATAGCGTTCAGGCGTATAACCAGGTGCCAGATTGTGGCAGACAAGATCGGCGTTGCGGTGCAGACAGCGTCGCTGACTACGGTTCGGGTGGAATTGTTCGACAGGGATGCGACAGGCGACGCAGGCCTTGCAGTGCTCGCAGGTAGAGCATGTCGAGATCAGTCCGCTCCGGGTCGATGATGACGTTGGTGGTCGTGCGCTCGCGCCAGTAGCCGCAGGAATGCGGCAGGGTCTGATACAGGCGTAGCCGATCTTCGCGCATACCCACTCACTTCACGCCTGTGGCCTGAGTAACCCAAGTTTGCGGCCCACGCGGGTAAAGGCCTCGATCGCGCGATCCAAGTGGGCACGAGTATGCGCGGCGCTCATCTGGGTGCGGATACGGGCCTGCCCCTGGGGAACCACCGGATAGAAGAAGCCGGTGACGTAAATGCCTTCCTCGAGTAGTTCGCCAGCCATCTTCTGGGCTAGGGGTGCGTCATACACCATGACCGGTACGATCGGGTGGACTCCAGGCTTGATGTCGAAACCGGCAAGGGTCATGCGTTGGCGAAAATAGTGGGTGTTCTCAAGTAGGTGCTCACGCAGATCGGAAGCTGAAACCAGCATCTCAAAAACCTTGATGGCGGCGGCAACCACATGCGGAGGCAGTGAGTTGGAGAATAGATAGGGGCGCGAGCGTTGCCGCAACATCTCGATGATTTCCCCACGACCGGTGGTAAACCCTCCCACTGCGCCACCTAGGGCCTTACCTAGGGTGCCGGTGAAGATGTCAATCTTGTCCATTACCCCATGCACCTCAGCCGAACCGCGTCCGGTCAAGCCGAGAAAACCGGTGCAATGGCATTCGTCGATGTGGACCATGGCCTGGTAGCGTTCGGCCAGCGCGGTGATGCGATCCAGCGGGGCGATGAACCCATCCATGGAAAAGGTCCCGTCGGAGGTAATCAGCTTGCTCCGTACTCCTGCAGCATCAGCGGCCTGCAGCTGTTTTTCCAGGTCGGCCATGTCGCAGTTGGCATAGCGGAAACGCTGGGCTTTGCACAGCCGAATACCATCAATGATCGAGGCATGGTTGAGAACGTCGGAAATGATGGCATCGTGTTCGCCGAGCAGCGGTTCATACAGGCCGCCATTAGCATCGAAGCAGGTGGCATAGAGAATACTGTCCTCGGTACCGAAGAACTCGGCAATTTTCTTCTCGAGCTGTTTGTGCAGATCTTGTGTGCCGCAGATGAAACGCACGCTGGCCATGCCGAAGCCGTGTGTATCCAGGGCGTCCTTGGCGGCGGCGATTACCTCGGGATGGTCGGCCAGGCCGAGATAATTATTAGCGCAGAAGTTGAGTACCTGGCGACCATCGGCCAGGGTTATTGCCGCGGACTGGGGTGAGGTAATGACCCGCTCATGCTTGAACAGACCCTGTTTGCGGATCGATGTGAGTTCAGCGGTGAGTCGTTCACGGGCGGCAAAGGCCATGGCAAGCTCCGGTCAGCAAATTGGAAAGTATTGTCCGCCATTCAGCCCTGGCAGGGTAGGTAGGATGCTCTGCCGAGCTGCTAGTGTCGTGTTTTATAAACAGTGAGCCATGTCATGCTGAGCTTGTTCAAGCCGTCCTCCGGCTTGGACAAGCACCGAAAATTCCGTTATCCCGGGCGCCTTTTGTTTTTGTCATCCCGGGCCTAGACCCGGGATCCAGTAGGCGGTCGTGGTGACGAGATCGGT
>CAJXGK010000135.1 GCA_913053815.1 uncultured Rhodanobacteraceae bacterium | reverse complement strand
TGTTTTTGCCATCGACGACATTAAATTCATGACAGGCTACAACATCGAACCCGTCATCGCCACGGAGTCCTCAGTCATTAAAACCATTCAAGCCTTCTACGGGGGGGGGGCGGCAGCCACTCCCCAAAACGCAGAGAATTTTTCCATCGAAGCCAAAGATTATACTTTGGCTGATGAAATGGAAGACGACTTTATGGACGAGAAACAAGACAGTCCATTGGTCTCTGTTGAAGACTTTGATACCGTTGTCGGCGACGCGTTGGAAGACGTGGATGTCGTCGAGGAACAAGAAGAAGAGGGCGGGATACAAGATGTCGCCGCCCCCATTGTCAAACTCGTAAATGGCATCTTAGTCAATGCCATTAAGGTCGGCGCAAGTGACATTCATGTCGAACCTTTTGAAACCGTTTTTCGTATCCGCCTCAGAATTGATGGCGTCATGCGAACCATTATGAATTTGCCGACCAAGATCAAAAATGCCGTCGTTTCTCGTCTCAAAATTATGTCAAAACTCGATATTGCAGAACGTCGGCTACCGCAAGATGGTCGCATAAAATTGAAACTGGGAAAGAAAAAAGAAGTCGATTTTCGTGTCTCGACCCTGCCCTGTCTTTTTGGAGAAAAGGTCGTGATGCGTATCTTCGATCCGGATATTGTAGTCAAAGCCTTCAGCCAACTCGGCTTAAGTGCCACAGAGGAGACCTCGTGGCGAGCGATGATCGAACGTCCCTACGGCATTGTCCTGGTTACCGGACCGACCGGATCGGGCAAGACCACCACCCTATATTCCACGCTCAAGTATCTGGCCCGTCCGGAGCTTAACGTCTGCACCGTTGAAGACCCTATCGAAATGGTCGCCCCGGAGTTCAACCAGATGCAGATCCAGCCAGCGGTTGGGCTGGACTTTGCCAATGGCGTGCGCACCCTGTTACGGCAGGATCCAGACATCATCATGGTGGGTGAGATCCGCGATCTCGACACGGCGCAGATGACTATCCAAGCGGCCCTTACCGGGCATCTGGTGCTCTCCACCCTACATACCAACGATGCGCCCAGCGCCGTGACCCGGTTGCTCGATCTGGGCATACCGCATTATCTGATCCAGTCCACCATGGCCGGGGTGGTCGCGCAACGTCTGCTACGTACCTTGTGCCCACATTGCAAGGCCCCTGGAGAGCTGGATCAAGCGGGATGGAAGGCATTGACCGCCGATTTCGACAACTCTCCACCCGCCGCCAACTATGTGGCCGTTGGCTGCCTGGAATGTCGCCACACCGGCTATCTGGGACGCACTGGGGTATACGAGATGATGCCCTTGTCGAGTAGCCTGCGGGCCTTGATCGGGCCGGACTACTCCAGTACCAAGCTGCGTGACACCGCCCTCCACGAAGGAATGCGCCCACTGCGGCTTTCCGCCGCAGACGCAATTCGCCGTGGTTTGACCACGATCAGCGAAGGTTTGAGTGTGGTACAGGTATACTGAGGGGTCAACCAACAAAAGAGTAGCGTGCACATGTGGCTCGACCGCCTGGATCGTACGACCCGATTGGTTCTCCTGAGTGTCTTCCTGGGTATCATCGGGGGTTTGGCCGCACAAGTTTTCCTATTTCTGATGCATTGGGCTAACGTATTCTTTCTCTATGGCATCGGACATTACCAGACCATCAACGTACTGGGGGCTCATGCCGCCGTCCAAGCACCTAAGCCCTTCAGCAAACTTTACTGGTGGGTGCCGGTGGCCACAACGCTGGGCGGACTAATTTCCGGCTGGCTGGTTTACACTTTTGCTCCCGAAGCCGAAGGTCACGGTACCGATGCGGCGGTACGCGCCTTTCACCGTACTGCCGGACGAATGCGCGCCCGCGTGCCGCTGATCAAGACCATCGCCAGTGCCATCACTATCGGCTCAGGTGGCGCCGCCGGTCGCGAAGGGCCTACCGCACAGATTGCTGCCGGCATCGGTTCAATTGTCGGTGGTTTTTTCAAACTTCCCGATGATGAACGCCGCTTGCTGATCCTCATTGGTATGGCCGCCGGGCTGTCGGCCATTTTTAAGAGCCCGCTGGGCACCGCCATCTTTGCTGTGGAGATTCTCTATTCGAGGGTGGTGTTCGAAGGGGGAGCGCTGCTCTACACGCTGATTGGCTCGGCCGTCGCCTATGCTCTGACCGGTTACTTCTCTGGCTTCACCCCGCTGTTTGTTCTACCCCATGCTACCAGTATCGGCGCATTAACTGATCTTCCCGCCTATGCCGTGCTGGGTGTTTTTGCCGGCCTACTCGGGGCTCTTCTTCCCAGTATTTTCTATGGCGTACGCGATGCCTTTCATAAGCTCAGAGTACCCAATCACATCAAACCGGCCATTGGCGGATTGATCCTTGGGGTGATCGGTATTTTTGTTCCGCAACTTCTGGGTGGCGGCTATGGCTTCATCCAGTTTGCCCTGCAAGGTGGCGCCGGGATGGTTGTATGGCTGCTGCTACTGCTGTCAGTTGGCAAAATCATTGCCCTGTCTCTGACTATCGGTTCAGGGGGGTCGGGCGGGGTCTTCGCACCCAGTCTTTTCGTCGGCGCACTGCTGGGAGCCGCCTTTGCCTCGGTGCTGCACAACCTGGGCTTTAATGGTATCGATGCTTCAGCTCTAGCCGTGGTCGGTATGGCGGCACTGTTCGCCGGTGCAGCACGGGTACCGATCGCCTCGCTGGTGATGGTGGCCGAAATGACCGGTGGCTACGGCCTGATCATGCCCACCATGATTGCCGTAGCGGTATCGTTCCTGGTGCAGATGGCACTGACCCGCCATGCCCGCTATCCGTCACTGTATGAAGCGCAAGTCCCCACCCCGGCAGCCAGTCCGGTCTATCGCGACGAGTATTACCGCTTTGCGGCCGAATTACTGCGCAAGAAGGAGGTCAAGCTTGACCGAGACATTCTGCACTCGGAAATGGTGGAAGCACTGGAGCGTGGCGAAGGGGTCGCCTTACGCAATCGCGAGGAACACCTGTACAACCTGAAACTCACCGCTGGCTCGCCGGTTGCCGGCAAGCAGATCCGAACCCTGGGTCTGGATCGGCTACATGTGCTTATCATCGGGATTATTCGTGGTGAGCATGAATTCGTGCCTGATGGGGGAACCATTCTGCAAATTGGGGACGGCCTGATCATTGCCACCAAACCCCCCGGACACGCCTCCTTTCGTACCCTCATCGAACCCCCCAAGGTCAATCCGGATACCTCGAATGACAGCGATCCCCCTCCCACCACGCTAACCTGATTGGGGAGCGTAAAAATTGGGTCCAGCCTATTCGGCTCTGTGGACAGTAGTGAGTGTTTCCTCACCACGTTGGGGCTCCACCAAGCTCACTCCAACCTATAAAATACCGCCACGTCGTAGGTTGTGGTGAGGTACGACCCCCAGCAGATTGATTGCCACCACCACGTCATAGGTTGTGGTGAAGTGCGAACCGCATCCATCGATGACGATTCCTTCACCGCCTATTGCACCGAGCGGTAGGGACATCGTCTGCGGGTGAATCATGTCGAGACTTTGCTGGTGACCCCGCAGAGTGCTGTCACCAGCTTGTGGACGCTCCGCGCCCTTCAACAGTTTTTCATCGGCAGTCGGTATCCAGGTTTCTCGCCACGTTAAGGTTCGCGCTGTTTACCCACAACCTGATATGGATTGACCTGCCCAAGCTCGAAGACTGGGCTACGTTTAACTACTGGTCACGACCACACAGCAGCTGGGTGCCTGGCATCCGTCGATAAAAAAGGGGCGACTGAGCGCCGCCCCAAACTTACTAAAACGCTTACTCGAACTCAGAACACGGTCCAGAACGACACATAGGTCGTGTTGTTATCGGACGCATTGTTGGTCATGCCGTTGAATTTCGAATAGAACGTATATTGCAAGCCCACTCGAAGATTGATAAGTGGCTGGTGCCAGCTGTCACTCTTACCGAATGGGTTCCAATCGAGCTCCACCATGCCACCCTGAGTATCGGGCGAACCACCATAGAGCAGGTTATCAGCACTGCCGTCGCTGGTGAGTGCGCCCAGCGTGACCCCGTAGGTATTCTCGTACCAATACGCGGCATTCAGGTTGATGGCATCAAGGGTATTGTTGAGATTCGACGATCCACCCGCCGCAAAGGTATTGTTCAGAGTCTGTTTCTCGTGCACGTACTGACCCTGCACCGTGACGATGTGCTTGTTATTAGCTCCAAACCACTGATAGCTGCCATCGACACCGAAATCCTTGTAATCGTCAGTAGGCTGGCCCGCTACCGCAGCAGGATTGATCTTTGCACCAAAATACATCGCTCCGACTTCGAGATTACTTGAAGCACTCAGGTTGGTCTGGTAGGCCATGCGCAGATAGGGCGCGGCACGGGATATCAATCCAGGGTAATCGGCATTCACATGGTTGAGGAAGGCCCCCGATAGGGACCGGTAGGCACCTGCTGCGAAATACCACTTACCGTCAATCTGGGTGTAACCCACTGCCCCGATCACCCCTTGACCAAGACCACCCATGATCATGGGTGCCGCCGGCGCACCGGGGGCCAGATCAGAGCCCATGTATGGGTATCCCCAAGCCGGAGTGCTGTTGTAGATATCCGACAAACTCGGGTTGTTGTTGACCGAAATACCCCAGATCGCTGAGTGCGAACCAAAATTCACAGTTCTGGCGTAGCGGATTTCTGCATTGTCCCAACTAGCAAACCCATCTGCTTGTGAATAGGTGTACTGGGCAAATACCCCCAGATGATCAGTGATATGCCCCCCCAAGAATAATGAGGCCTGCGCCATACTCCAGTTATCGTTGGGGTTATAACCTGCCGGCATGTCTGATTGTGACTGGGGGGCCTGGGTATGAGTGAAGGCTTCCACCACCATGGCCGAGACCTTGGGGGTAAGGCCGGAGCCGACTTTGAGGGTATAGCCGAGCAGTTTGAACTGTCTGCCGAACGGCGTGAGCTGGGGCCCAAAGGCGCCGATATGGCAGGCGGCGCAGGCCATATGTGTCTGCTGGGCATAGGCCGGAATGGCCTGGGCTTGCGGGATCCCGAATACTGCCAACAGCATGGCCAGAGCAATGTAGGCACCACCCCATTTCCATGCCGGTTTCATTTTGATCAGATACATGACTGCATCTCCTTGGTAGCTAAAACAACATCGGTTCTTCTGTTAAGTCATAGTAAAACCTTATTGCTGCCGTATACTTGACTCAGGTCAATAATTGCCGGGGCTTGATTGCCAAGCCACACGTGTCAAATAGTCGCAGACGGGCATCAGTGAGGCCCGTTGCGTGGCCTCACTTCCCACTTCCCAGTACTTCTACGGATGCTTCACGTCACCCCATCAGCGTGTTCCCTCTCCCTTTGCGGCAGGCTGCTACAAAGAGTAATACATGGCGTATTCAACCGGATGCGTGGCCGCACGCAAACGGGTCACTTCCTGCATCTTCAAAGCAATGTAACCGTCGATGAAATCGTCGTTGAAGACATCCCCGGCCTTGAGAAAATCTCGATCCGCATCAAGCGCTGCCAAAGCCTGATCGAGACTTGAGCAAACGGTGGGGATATTGCGTTCTTCTTCCGGGGGCAGATCGTACAGATCCTTGTCCATGGCCGCACCGGGATCAATCTTGTTGCGGATACCATCCAAGCCCGCCATCAATAGCGCAGTAAAGCTGAGATAGCCCGACTGCACGATATCGGGGAAACGCACTTCCAGGCGCCGGCCCTTGGGACTGGCCACATAGGGAATACGACAAGACGCTGAGCGGTTGCGGGCCGAATAGGCCAACATCACCGGTGCTTCGAACCCGGGTACCAAGCGCTTGTAGCTGTTGGTGCTCGCATTGGTAAAGGCATTAACCGCCCGCGCATGCTTGAAGATGCCACC
>CAJXGK010000134.1 GCA_913053815.1 uncultured Rhodanobacteraceae bacterium | reverse complement strand
GCGCCTACGTGATTGCGGCGACGCTCTGCTGGGACTGGAAGGGGTGTTTTCAGGTTCGCTGTCCTGGCTATTCAATCAATACGACGGCAGCCGACCGTTTTCGGAACTGCTGTACGAAGCACGGCGCTTGGGTTACACCGAACCCGATCCCCGACTGGATCTGTCCGGGGAAGATGTGGCGCGAAAACTGTTGATTCTTGCTCGCACCGCCGGCTTGACTCTGGAGCGGGATTCGATACAGGTGGAAAACCTGGTGCCTACGTCATTACGTACTCTGGATAGCGCGTCGTTTCTTGCCCAGGCCAAACAACTTGACGTACCATTAGCCCAGCGGCAGGCGCGGGTTCAGGCGCACGGGGCCGTACTGCGTTATCTGGCTCGTTTCGATGAGCAGCATCGTGCCCGCGTTGGATTGGTCGAGGTGCCGGCAAGTCACCCCGCTGCCCATCTGCAGGGTTCTGATAATTTGTTCATAGTGCGCACCCGTCGTTATGCCCTGCAGCCGCTGGTGATTCAGGGACCCGGGGCTGGGCCTGAGGTTACCGCCCAGGCTTTGCTGGGCGATGTGCTGGCGTTGAGCTGAGGCATTCAGATGCCTGCGGTATGCGGATATAAGTCGATAACCCCCTCAGACGCAAGGCCGGTGTGGGCACGAAGGCGATCCAGCTAGCCGTGGCCGGCTGGGTATCGCGTAGGCTTGTCCTTAACACTCGATGACATTCACGGCCAGACCGCCGCGTGAGGTTTCTTTGTACTTGTCGCGCATGTCCCGGCCGGTGGCGCGCATGGTCTGAATGACCTTGTCCAACGATACAAAGTGTCGACCGTCACCGCGCAGTGCCATGCGGCTGGCATTGATGGCTTTGACCGAGCCCATGGCGTTACGTTCAATGCAGGGAATTTGCACGAGGCCACCAATCGGATCGCAGGTCAGGCCAAGATTATGTTCCATGCCGATCTCGGCCGCATTTTCGATCTGGGTAGGGCTGCCACCCAGGGCTGCGGTGAGTCCGGCCGCGGCCATCGAACAAGCTACCCCCACCTCACCCTGACAACCGACTTCAGCACCGGAGATCGAGGCATTTTCCTTGTAAAGAATACCGATCGCACCCGCTGTCAGTAGGAAGTCCAATACCCCTTGCTGATTCGCAGCGGGCACGAATCGGTCGTAGTAATGCAGCACCGCCGGGATGATGCCTGCGGCACCGTTAGTCGGCGCAGTGACCACCCGGCCCCCGGCGGCGTTTTCCTCATTGACGGCAAGGGCGTATAGATTCACCCAATCGAGGATAGTCAGCGGATCGCACAGGCAGGCTTCGGGGCGAGAGCGGAGATTTTCTGCCATGGCGGGAGCTCGGCGTGGCACCTTGAGACCACCGGGTAGTACGCCGGTGCAGTGCAGTCCATGGGCTACACAATTCTGCATAGCCTGCCAGATGATCAGTAGTTCTTGATGTATCTGGTTTGTGCTGCGCCACATCTGCTCGTTGCCGGAGATAATCTCGGCCATGGTTTTGTCTTGACTTTGGCATAGCGCAAGTAACTCGGAGCAACTTGAGAAGGGATAGGGGACCGGGGTGGTGTCGGCGACAATGCGATTGGCGGCGGCTTCGTCCTGGTTGACGACAAACCCACCACCGACTGAATAGTAATCCTGGGTGGCTACGGTACAGCCGCCATTTCCCAGGGCGGTAAAGCGCATGCCGTTGGGATGGTGGGGGAGCTTTTGCCGCTTGTTAAAAACCAAGTCGCGATGCTCATCGAAATCAATACTGTGCCTACCGAATAAGCAGATCCGCCCTTGGCTACGAATGTGGGTGATTATGTCGTTGACCCGATCTGGGTCGATCTCATTCGGCCAGTTTCCCTCGAGACCCAAAAGCACTGCTTTGTCGGTGCCATGGCCACGCCCGGTAAGGGCCAGAGAACCATAAAGTTCGCAATGCATACGACTTACCTGGTTAAGCGTCCCTGCCTCGTCCAGCCAGCGGCTGACAAAGCGCGCCGCAGCGCGCATCGGAGCGACCGTATGCGAAGATGACGGTCCGATACCGATCTTGAACAGATCAAAAATGCTGACGGCCATATATGCTGGAAACCTTGAGCTTGAACTATTGGAAACCTCTAAAAACCGGTTGTGTGGCTCGGTCGCTGCATTACGTCCTCGCTCACTCTTCGCCTATCTTTCTGATATGTCTCGGAGATTTGCTCCAGAGTGCCTGACGTTTGAACCGCTCGATATAGTTTTTCGAGGTACCCTATTCTACGCCGGACGATATGAGATCCGTGGCATGACATTCACGCTGTTCCATTTTGAAGGTTGTCATCTCTGCGAGCAGGCTGAGGTTCTTCTACAGTCACTCGGGGTGGAATATGCACGTATTGATATCGGTGATGATACTGAACTCGATGCACGGTATGGCGAAAGAGTCCCCGTTTTGCGCGAGCTCCCCAGCGGCCGGGAGCTGGGCTGGCCTTTTGACCCGACGACACTGCGATGGTTTGTACAGGGCTCATGAACGATTGTCGAAAACTTCTGCAAGTGCTGGCTGCAGGCCGACCGGTTTCGGGCGTCGAACTGGCCAGGCAACTCGGTATTAGTCGGGCGGCGATATGGAAGCAGGTTGAAGGGCTACGTGCAAACGGCCTTTCGATTGAGGCCAAGCCAGGTCAAGGGTACATTTTGCAACACACATTAGAGCTGCTGAAGGTCGAGGCGATTCGCCAGGCCCTGCCCGCTGCGGTGCGTCAGCGCCTCGGTACGACCGAGGTACATTGGAGGCTGGATTCGAGTTCCAGCGAGATTCAGCGGCGCCTCGAAGAGCTGGAGAATGCCAGCTTCGTCTTTACCGAGACACAGACGCGTGGCCGCGGTAGACGGGGCCGGAGTTGGCAGACACCGCCAACCTTGGGGCTCACGTTTTCCATGCTATGGCGTTTTGATAAGGATTTTTCAGGACTGGCCGGCCTATCGTTGGCAGTGGGGGTGGCGGTATCAGAAGCTCTGGCCCGTTGTGGTGCGTGCGGCATCGGTTTGAAGTGGCCCAATGACTTGCAGCATGCTAGAACCAAGCTTGGTGGCATTCTGGTGGAGTTAAGCGGTGATTTTCTAGGTCCTTGCCAGGCGGTGATTGGCATCGGCATTAACTGGCGTCTGCCTACTCACATGCGCGATCAGTTGGATCAGCCGGTTTCCGATCTGACTGAAGCTTGTCCCGGTGGCTTGCCTTCACGCAATAGGCTGGCAGCATCCCTGGTTACGGCCTTGATCCAAGCCATGGACTGCTTTGCCGAGCGGGGCTTCGCTGCGTTCCAGCAGCGCTACACAACACTGGATGTGCTGCAGGGACAGACCTTGATGGTGTTCCAGGGTAATCGGTCCTACCCGGCTCGAGGCGCCGGTGTGGACCGGCGTGGGGCATTGCGGGTCGTCCACGAAGCAGGCCGGATCGAAATTCTGGATAGTGCTGAAGTGACGGTGAGGACATCATGAAGTTACTGCTGGATCTCGGCAATTCACGGTTAAAATGGGCACTTTGGGATGGGCAGGTGTTGAGTGCACACGGTGTCACCCCATGGCAACAGGATCCGTTGAGGGATGTTCTGTTGCAACAATGGGCGGCCATACCGGATATCAGCGCTATCTGGCAGGCTTCCGTAGTGGATGCGTCGCGCGAAGCACAGCTGGGAGACATTCTGAACACGCGCTTCGGTTTGGCACCAAAATCGGTGCGCACGCACAGCAAAGCTTGTGGTGTGCGCATTGCCTATGTCCATCCTGAGCAGCTGGGGGTTGACCGATTTTTAAGCTTGATCGCGGCCTGGGTTGCTGGCTATGCACCCTGTCTGCTGGTGACCTGCGGTACAGCGGTCACTGTGGATGCACTGGATGGGTCGGGACGCCACCTCGGTGGCTTAATCTCCCCTGGGCCGGACCGTATGCGCGAGGTTCTATTGGCAACGACGGTACACGTGCACCCCCGACAGGAAGGTCAGCTGCTGGATCTAGCTGCTGATACCGCCGATGCGGTAACCTCGGGGGTCTGGCAGGCTGCTGCGGGTTTAGTTGAACGCAGTCAGAAATACCTGCACAATCGTTTGGGCGACATGCCCAGGCTGCTCGTGGCAGGGGGGGGTGGTGAGCGCTTGCGGAGTTTGCTGGGCTCTGCGGCACAGCCGTTCACCGGTGCCGTGCTGCTTGGACTGGCCCACTATCTAGCTAGCACTGAAAGTACAACATAGCAGCAATCTAGTGAGTGTATAACAGTATGTGGGCACGTCTGACGTTCCTGATTCTTCTGATCTCTAATCTGGCAATGGGAACCTGGTTGCTGCTGGGGCCATCGACACGGCCCGAACTCGCTGTGACTGATCCTGGGGTTCCGGAGCTGCACCTTTTGCGTGGTGCCCACAGGCTTGCCGCCGCCACTCATCCGGCTTCTGCACATGGGGTGGGAAGTGCGCATCAATGTATGACGCTGGGGCCACTCGATACACGAGCTCAGGCTGGTCAAATCATGCAGGCTCTGCGTTCCAAGGTATCTGCTATCCAGTTTCACACCCAACAGGTGCAAGTTTCACGTGGCTGGTGGGTGTACCTGCCGCCCCTGAAACGACGTAAACAGGCGTTGGCAGTAGCGCGTTCTCTGGCTTCGAAAGGGGTGCATGATTATTACGTGATCAGTGCCGGAGAGCGGGAGAACACTATTTCGCTGGGGTTGTTCAATGATCCCAATAATGCTCGGCGCCGCTTGGCCGCCATGATTGCAATGGGTTTTCATCCCCAACTGACCCAGCGCATCGAGCAGGTCGAGCAGTATTACGTAGACTTCGTGATCCCGACTCAGTTGGGATTCGATTGGACCCGCTACGTGCCCGATGCCTCAATCCTCCAGGCCGCACGACACCCATGCCCTTAGCCGGGATGTCACGGCCACCCTTACCGTTGGTTCTTCCCGAGTCCGACGGACTGCTAGAATGTCTAGGAACCTGTCAGACTTGCGAAGAATCGACTACGGCGGCAGAAAATTGGTCCATTTTTTCGCTCTTTATCGTTAAATAGAACCCCTATTCGTCTCAAAAGATCAAAAAACGACCCTCGATTTTTCATCCGCCTCGCTACGACCCTCCAAGCTGGGCAATTTCGCCAGCAGATCGTGTTCGTCGCTGTCGGTAATCAGCACCTCGGCAAATTCGCCGGGGTGCAGAGACTGAGCATCAACAACGCGTACCACGCCGTCGATCTCCGGGGCGTCGGCGCTGCTACGGGCCATCGCCACCCCATCCTCGACCGTGTCCACCAGCACTTGCAGGGTCCGGCCTATCTTTCTCTGTAGACGACGGGCGCTGATTCCGGCTTGCACCGTCATGAATTGTTCAAGGCGATCCTCTTTCAATTCCTCGGCAATCGGGTCAGGCAGATCGTTGGCGGCGGCGCCCTCCACCGGTGAATACATGAACGCCCCGACCCGATCGAGCTCGGCCTCACGTAAAAAATTCAGTAGTTCATCGAACTCAGCATCCGTCTCACCTGGAAACCCGACGATGAAAGTGCTGCGCAAAGTCAGTTCGGGTACCGACTTACGCCATGCCTGGATCCGCTGCAGAGTTTTTTCTATCGCCGCCGGCCGTTTCATCAACTTTAAAATCCTCGGGTTGGCGTGCTGTAAGGGAATGTCGAGGTAAGGCAGAATTCTGCCATCGGCCATCAACGGCAGCAGTTCGTCCACATGCGGATAGGGATAAACATAATGCAGGCGCACCCACACCCCCAGCTCACTCAAGCCCTGACACAATTCAGTCATGCGGGTACGCCAATTACGGTCTCTCCAGCGACCTTCGACATAGTGCAGATCAACCCCATAGGCGCTGGTGTCCTGGCTGATCACCAGCAACTCCCTAACACCACTAC
>CAJXGK010000133.1 GCA_913053815.1 uncultured Rhodanobacteraceae bacterium | reverse complement strand
CCACGCCAAACAGTCTCTGGATAAAACGGTTCAAACCGCGTGAAGCACTACAGTAGGAACCGCCGCTGCTGTTACTGAAAGCGGTCAGCCCATCGCGAACACCAATCGTTCCGAATTCACTGAGATGGGCCACCTGCTGGCCTGCGGCTAAAGATATCGTCCTGATTCTGAATACCGCTACCGGAATGACGAAAGACGCTTAGGCCATCGCGGACATTGATGAAGTCTGATTCCGAGACCCCCGCCACCATGAAGCGTGAAAGCCCTTTCCCCTCTTGGTGGCTATGTCACTTAGTGATATGCCTATCTCAAGCTTGGTGGACCCACGATGCGCATCTACAAGACCCGATCCTTCAACAAGTGGGTGACCAAGGAAGGTCTAATCGATCCAGTGCTGGCTGCGGCTGTGGCCGAAATGAAGGCCGGTCTGATCGATGCCGAGCTTGGCAGCCAAGTAGTAAAGAAGCGGGGGCCCCTGCCGGGACGAGGCAAACGCGGTGGAGCACGCACGCTGCTAGTCTATCGCCAGAGCGACCGGGCCTTCTTCGTCTATGGCTTTGCCAAGAACGAGTGTGACAATATCGACGCCAGGGAGCTGAAAGCGCTGAAACAACTGACGGCAATCCAGTTGGGGCTGAGCGAAGCCCAACTACTGCACGCCCTGCACGCAGGTACTCTGATCGAGGTGAAACATGACAAGTCGACTGCTCAAAACATTGCACCAAACCGCTGAGGACTTTGCCGCCATCGGGCTGATCGACACACAAACGATGCGAGAATTTGATGTCGCCTGCTTACCGCCAGTGAAGGTGTACACCGCCCAGGAAATCAAGCGACTACGCCTACACTGTCGGGCGAGTCAAAGCGTGTTTGCCGCTTATCTGAATACCAGTCCGTCCACGGTGCAAAAGTGGGAACGCGGCGACAAACATCCCAATGGGCCGTCACTGAAGCTACTGAACCTGGTGGAGCGCAAGGGGCTGGAAGCGCTCGTCTGAAGGCTGCAAGATTGTGGTGATAACTCGTGGCATCTGACGGCGAGCTGACGCTGAGGGTGAAGCTCGTCGTCGTAGCGCTGGCGCCATGAAATATCGGTGACGATAACAACGAGGGTGTAGGACACCGCACGGGGCGGGGTACCATCAAAGATGCGGGTAGCCGCATAAAGCTCAGCCAGGAAGGTAAGGCGGCGGCGGTGCGCTCGACGCCGACCCCGATACAGCGTGCCGCCGCTGTGGGCATCGGCGAATACCCACTGATCAATCTGCTCGGCACTGATACGCATCGTAGTCGCGGACGGATGATCCAGCGGCAATCGGTTGGCGATCGCCTCGGGGGACCAACAGGCCCGGCGGATTCAATTACTAAGTGCGACGCTTGAAGGACGCGAGGAGGACCTCGCGTGGCGTCTTGAATCTTAAGCTTTTTCGTGGCCGGTCGTTGAGCCTGAACGGCTGGCGTATTTCCGACCACGGATGAGCCTGAAGGGTCGTAGTGAGATTGAACTGCTGTTGGCCTGATCATCGCAAGGATGGTGATCAATAGGGACGAGACGAAGCTGCGCACGATGGCGCCGCTGCAGGAATTTCTGGACGCACCCCCCGAGGTGAGTTTCTCAGGCGCTGCAGGCGACGGTGATGCCCAGCGCTACGCGCCCATCCGCCGCGTACTGAGGCGCTTTGACTACCCTCAGCGCAGCAAACGCGAGCGGTGGGTGTGGTGCTGGCCTACCTGCGCCACACCAGCGGCTACAGCCGCTCCCAGATCACCCGCCTGGTGGCCCGCTGGATTGACAACCACCCTGGCACAAGCCCCCCCTGGCCAAGCGCTACTGCGCCCCCGCAGCCCCCTTTGCCCGCACCGCCAGCGATATCGAGCTACTCGTGGAGATGGACCGCGCCAATGAGGACGTCTATGGTCCTGCCATCGTGCACTTGCTCAGCGCGCCCACGGTGTGTATGGCGACGCCCGCTACGAGCGCCGGGCCGGCCTGTCGGTATCGCCGCTGTACAACCTACGCAAAAGCGCCGGCCACCAGGCCCGGCGTGTGAGCTTCACCAAGACGCGTCCGGTGGGCCACCCCATCGGCGTGGGCACCCAGACCCCATGGACGAGCCGGCTGGGTGCGCATTGACAGTGTCGGGTGACCTCGACGGCGTCAAAGGGGTCTATCACATCACCGGCGTGGATGCGTCATGCCAGGGGCAGGTCGAGGCCTGTGTAGAGGGCATTAGTGTAGTGCTTCAAGCTATTTGAACCGTTTTGTTCAGAGAGCGTCTGGCGCGGATAACTTTCTGCAGGATGTCGCTGGATTGGGCCGTCCAGACGAAGGGCTTAGGGCTTTTGTTATAGGCGTTGACGTAACCGTCAATCGCCTTCTTCAAGTCGGCCACACTGTGGAACACGCCCCGGCGCAAGCGATCCACGGTGATGCTGCGAAAGAAGCGCTCAACCCGGTTCAACCATGACGCTGAGGTGGGCGTGAAGTGGATGTGGAAACGTGGGTGCTTCTTAAGCCATGCCTTCACCTGCGGGTACTTGTGCGTAGCGTAGTTGTCGCAAATCAAATGCAGTGATTTTCCTTTCTCGGTCCGGCGGTTAATCAGGCGCAGAAACTCGAGCCATTCCTCATGCCGGTGCCGCGCCTTGCAGTGGGCGATCACCGTTCCGTCCAAGGTGTTGAGTGCCGCGAACCGGGTCGTGGTGCCGTGACGCTTGTAGTTATGGGCCCATGGTCGCTGCGCGGCCTTTCTTCATGGGTAGCCCGGGCTGCGTGCAGTCCAGAGCCTGTACCCGGCTCTTCTCATCGCAACCCAGCACCCGCGCATGCTCGGGGGGCCGCGTACAGCCGCTTGATATCAACAGGGTGCACGGGAAAAGAAAGCCGGGAGGTGAGGCAATGCAATCGATTGAATCGTTGCAAATGTAACGATAAATTGACGAAATTGTAATCTAAGCGTAATTTCATGATGTGTGGCGCCATCGGAATCTTGGCGTCTTTAACCAACAGGGAACGTGCTCACCCATTCATTCTCGAGAGAGCCCCCCTATGTATTTCCAACCATCACGACTGTCCTTGTACATACTCGCCGCTCTCGCCACAACGGCCGTCAGCACCCCACTTCTTGCCCAAACTACCCCGGTGACAACAGGCAAGAAGCAGAACCAGGCGCTGCAAACTGTAGTGGTTACCGGCACCCGCATGGCCGATCGTACCGTGGCGTTTTCCATGGCTCCGATTGACGTATTGACCCCGCATGACCTGCTCGCCAGTGGGGCTCCAACACTTTCCCAAGCCTTACGCACCCTGCTTCCTTCTTTCAACTTTCCACAGCCCTCGATCACCGATGCCACCGATGCAATCCAGCCGGCTCAACTGCGTGGCCTCTCTCCAGACGAAACCTTGGTACTGATCAACGGTAAGCGCCAGCACACTACGGCCATCGTGAATGTCAACGGCAGCCAGGGCCGTGGTTCCTCACCGGTGGATCTCAACGCAATTCCGATGAATGCAATCGAACGCATTGAGGTTTTGCGTGATGGAGCCGCGGCTCAGTACGGTTCTGATGCCATTGCTGG
Source organism: uncultured Rhodanobacteraceae bacterium (assembly GCA_913053815.1). Classification (GTDB taxonomy): domain Bacteria; phylum Pseudomonadota; class Gammaproteobacteria; order Xanthomonadales; family Rhodanobacteraceae; genus Metallibacterium. The sequence continues at coordinate 2,382 of CAJXGK010000133.1, read as the reverse complement.
GGTAATCAACATTATCCTCAAAGGGGGTAATCACGGCGGCTCGGTCAACGCCAACCTTGGACAATACCGCAATCACAACAACAGCAACGGCCGTACCGAACAAGGCAGTGCCGATGGCGGCCTGGCATTGGGTCAGAAGGGTTGGCTCTATCTTAGTGCCAACTATTTAAACCAGAATCCAACCAATCAGGCCGGACCCGATCCGCGGTTTCCCGCCGACCCGACTTATGGCGAGGTTACGTTCCATTATGGGCTGCCGCAGCTCAAGCAGAAGCAGGCCGCAGCCAACATGCAATACAACCTGACAAAAAACATCCAGCTGTATGGATTCAGCCTAATTAACAAGCGCAACGTCAGTGCCGGTGGTTTCTTCCGCTCCCTGTCCACCTACCAATCCAAGAGCTACGGGCCGGCCGTTATGTCGGTCTATCCAGGAGGTTTTTTGCCACTTGAGAACAGCAGTATCCAGGACAACTCGCTGGTCTTCGGTATTCGCGGAACCATGTTTGACGGTTGGCACTTCGACTTCAGCGCCAATACCGGTGGCAACCACTGGAAACTCCATACCAGCCATACTTTCAACTACTCTCTGGGCGCCACTTCACCCACCGGTTTCTACATTGGCACTCTGTCAAACAGACAGGATGTTGTGAACGCGGACTTCCACAAGGATGTCGACGTCAGCTGGTCAGGCAGTCCACTAACCGTAGCCTGGGGATTGGAATATCGTAAGGACAAGTTCACCATCAAGCAGGGCGACCCGGCCTCGTATGCCGGTGCTGGAGCGCAGGTATTTCCTGGCTATCAACCTGCCGATGCAGGAACTCATAGTCGCAACGACATCGCCGAGTATATTGATCTCGAGACTGACTTTAATGACCAGCTCTCAGCCGGATTTGCAGCACGTCACGAGCGCTACAGCGACTTTGGCAATACCACCTCGTTCAAGTTGTCAGGTCGTTATGGTTTCAACCAAACCGTAGCCTTGCGGGCCACGGCCTCGACAGGCTTCCGGGCCCCATCCCTGCAACAGGAGTGGTATTCGAGTACCGCTATCAACTTCATCAGTGTCGGCAGCACCCTGGTTCCGTTTACTATTCGTACCTTTCCGGTCAATAATCCGGCTGCAATGGCCCTGGGAGCTCAGCCACTGAAGCCCGAAAAGTCACATAACATCAGTGTCGGCCTGGTATTCACACCAGATAATGGCCTCTATGCCACGGTGGACGCCTACCAGATCACTGTCGATAACCGTATCATTCTCAGTGGCAATCTGGTCGGTACGGCAGTCGCCGGATACCTCACCTCAGTAGGTATCCCCTTCGTCAGTGGTGGCCGCTTCTTCACCAACGCCGTCAGTACCCGTACCCGTGGCATCGATGTAGTCGGTACCTACCCCGTGGATCTTGATACGAACGGCATACTAAAGTTCACAGGTGGACTGAACTACAACAAGACCGACATTCTCTCCATCGCTGCCAATCCTCCGCAACTGGGACTGGCTGGATTAACCCTGCCGGTTATCGATCGCAGTGAACAGGGCCGCATCACTAAGGGTTCACCCCGTTCCAAGATATTCCTTGCTGCGGATTGGAATCGCGGTCACTGGCGAGTACATAGCCAGGCCACTCGTTACGGCCAGTGGACGGTATACAGCCGCAACAACCCAGCGCATGATCAGACCTTCGGCGCGAAGGTCCTGTTGGATGCCTCAGTAAGTTATCTGTTGAACAACTGGAATTTCACCTTGGGCTCCGACAATCTGACTAACGTCTATCCGGAAGGCAACAGTGCCGCCAACAGCTACCACGGTATTCTTCCTTATCCGAACAGCTCACCGTTCGGGTTCAGTGGTGCGTACTACTACGTCCGGGTCCGCTATCACTGGTAAACGCCAAGAGCTTTTGTACCGACTTGGGCCCGGTTTCACACCGGGCCCATTTTTTAATGGTGAATGCGGGGCTCAAACCGGCATACATCGAAACAACAAAGCCCCATTCTCGACATCGACGGCAATCCGGTCGCCCGTCACAATTTCACCAGCGATAATCTTCTGTGCCAAGGGATTCTCCAACTGCTGTTGGATCGCACGCTTCAGCGGTCGAGCCCCATATACCGGATCGAAACCAGCCTGACCAAGTAGATCCAAAGCCTGGTTGGAAACTTCCAACTGCATTGACTGCTCGTTCAAGCGCTTTTGCAAGTAGCTGATCTGAATCTTGGCAATGGCGTGAATCTGACTTTTTTGTAGGGCATGGAACACCACCTGTTCATCCAAACGATTGATAAACTCAGGTCGGAAATGGCTTTGCACGAGGTCGAGTACAGCGGCTTTCATTTTCTTGTGAGCCTCTTCACTGTCACCTGAACCCAGTTCCCTAA
>CAJXGK010000132.1 GCA_913053815.1 uncultured Rhodanobacteraceae bacterium | reverse complement strand
ACGGTACCGAGTACAGGATATCGACAAATCGCATCATTATACCGTCCACCCAGCCACCGATATACCCGGCCATGGCTCCCCAACTGACGCCAATGATCAGGCTCACCAAGGTCGCAACCACCCCGACCATCAGTGAGATTCGGCTACCCCACATTACTCGTACGAATAAATCGCGACCCAAGGCATCGGTGCCGAAGATATGCCAACCCTGCCAAGTCGGAGGATGATTGAGCAAATCCCAGTTAGGCTGCGCATAGCCATACAGCCATACCCAGGGAATCACGATGCAGGCAACGGCAATGACGCCGAGAACGATCATGCTAAGCAGGGCGGCGCGATTACGGCGCAGGCGTCGCCAAGCATCCTGCCAGAGACTCCGACCCTGAACCATCTCGACCTCAGAAAGAGTCTGCACTTTCTCCACCGCACCTCGCCCGGGATACCAATTGAACCAGTGACCGAAATATCTGGGTTTCATTCGAAGCGTACCCTTGGATCCAGTACCCCATAGAGAATATCGGCGAGCAGGTTGAACAGGATAATCAGCATGCCGTAGAGAATGGTCACCCCCATAACCAGCGTGTAATCCCGATTGAAGGCCCCGTTGACAAAAAAGCGGCCGATCCCCGGTATTCCAAAAATCTGCTCAATTACGATTGATCCGGTAACGATGCCTACTACCGCCGGGCCGAGAAAAGAAATCAACGGCATCAGTGCCGGGCGCATGGCATGGCGCCATATCACGATGCGTTCGGGTAGACCCTTGGCCCTGGCGGTACGGATAAATGGGCTGTTGAGTACCTCGACCATACTCGCCCGCATCAACCGGGCCATGTAGGCCACCATGGGCAAGCCCAGTGATATCGAGGGAAGGATCAGGTATTGCAGTCGGCCATGACCCCAGCCGCCCGCTGGAAGCCAGTGTAATTGCACGGCAAACACCAGGATCAACAACGGCGCCACCACAAAATTCGGGATCGAGATACCCAGCATGGCCGTAGCCATGGGCCCGTAATCCCAAGCACTGTTCTGTTTCAAGGCGGCAATAATACCAATCGGTACCCCCAACAGCAGTGAGCCGAGCAAAGCCAGTCCGCCAATGGTCAGATCTACCGGAAAGCCCTGGCGGATCAAATCATTCACCGTGGTGCCACGGTACACGAAGGAAGGGCCGAAATTACCATGCACGATGCTGTCGAGATAGTTCAAATACTGCTGCCACAATGGCTCGTCGAGGTGATACATGTGCTCGATGTTGGCCTTGACCTGCGGTGGCATGGCCCGTTGCATATCAAACGGGCCACCCGGCGCGGCACGAAGCAGAAAAAAGGCCAGCGTAATAATGATCAGCAGCGTGGGGATCGCACCCAGCAAGCGCTTGAGTGTATAGCGGATCAAGGCAGCCATCAGTGTTCCTGGTGCTTGCGAATATAGATGTATTGGGCCAGATGCCGATCAAGGATATTGGCTTTCCAGCCGGCCACATAGGGCTTAACCAGGTTATCGGAGGTATAGAAATACATGGGAATAAATGGCTCTTGCGCATTCAGTACCCGCTCGGCCTGCCCGAACAACCGATAACGGGTGTGATTGTCCGGATCAGCCTGAGCCTGAGCCAGCAGGCTCTGATACGCGGGATAATCAAAATCGCCGTAGTTCATGGCATAGCCCTTCTGAAACTGCTGCATAAAGGTAAATGGATCAGGATAATCACCGATCCAGGCCGACCAATACAATTTGGCGTTCTTGTACTGAATATCCTGCAGCATGACCTTCCACTGTTCGTTCCAAAGCACCACATCCGCACCCAGGTTTTGTTTCCACATGGTCGTCACCGCCTCCATGAAGTGCCTTTGCGCAGGACCTCCGGTCGGATAGAGCAGGCGCACCCGCAATGGATGCTTAGCCGAATATCCAGCCTTATGGTAAAGCCGTCGGGCTTCGGTCAGCCGTTTGGAAAACGGCCAACTTACCCAGACCGGTACCTGCTGGGTGTAACCGGGCAAAGGTGGCATTAGCGAATAGGCGGGTACGGTCAGACCCTGGCCAACTTTATTCGACAAAACCTGGCGATCCAAGGCCATAGACAGTGCCAGGCGCAGATCCCGGTTGTTGAATGGCGGCTGGTGTACCAGCATGCCGAGAAATCCATTGCCGTAATATGGCGCAATCTGCAACTGGGAGCCAAGGCTATGCCGCAACCAGTCCACATCACTGGGCGGGAACGCGGGTGAATTCGCAAAATCCAGATCATCGGCGAGATAGCGGGCCAGTATCGAGGACTGATCCGAGATTGGATACACGATGACCTTCTGTAAGCGTACCTTCTTGGCACCCCAGTAATACGGGTTTTTCAATAAAGTGAGATGGCCGTTGATCATCCAAGTCTTGAGATAAAACGCCCCATTGCCGATCAAATGCGGCGGCTGGGTCCAGCTCACGGCCCACTTGCGAATCGTTGGGGCATATAGCGGGAAATAGTAAGTATTGGAAAGCACTGAAAGAAAATAGGGGGTCGGGGCCACCAGCTTGACTTGCAGGGTATAGGGATCGAGTGCCGTCACGCCGAGTTTGTCCGGTGGCAACGTGGCGCTGATGATGGCCGCAGCGTTGACGATCGGATTAAGGGCCTCGGCATATTGGGCGGCGGTCTTCGGATCGACCTCGCGACGCCAGGCATAGACAAAATCCTTGGCGGTCACCGGCGCACCATTGGACCAACGGGCATCGTGCCGAAGATGGAAAACATAGGTCTTGCCATCGGGGCGAATAGTCCAGGACTTAGCCACCCCCGGTACCACCTTCGCCGACGGGTCAATACTGGTCAGACCCTCGAATAAGTCTTCAAGCACATTGGTAGCAGGAACCCCGGTCGATAATGAGGGATCAAGTGTTCGCGGTGAGCTCTGAATAGTGCGCCGGAAAATCTGCTGAGCCGGTGGCACAGGCTGGTTGCTAACCTGATAGTGATGGATTGGACCGGAGCCATGTTGCGAAGCACTGCAGGCTGCCAACATTGTTGTCAAGGTAGCTAGCACCACTACGGCAAGCCAGCGCCCAACCCGGTTCATAGAGATTCTTTTCACGGCCACCCGATTGCAGCACATCATCGTTGATGCCTATCACTTAGGCACAACGAGGAATCCACGCCCCCGACATGGGCGATCATCGATACAGACTTGGGCAAAACGACCTCCAGCGGGATTGCGTCGAGAGGCCAATAATAGTCAATCAGACCTTAGCGCAACCTTTCGGTTCTTGATCCTAACCGGAGAACAGCCCACCCAGTACGAAAATACCTGGGATTTAACGAAATTGTGATCGGCCCTGATAGATTTCATCGTAACCCAGCGGTAAATCACGGCCCATGGCGATCAGAAGCCAATACGCGGACTCAACAACTGACTGAGAAAATACCCCAGCACTCTAGGATCGACCAGCAATGTAACAATGATTCCGTAGCCGGCCCCCCACAAATGGGCGCTGTGATTAACATGATCGCGTCCACGGCGGTCCATCATCACCGAGTAGCCCACATACAGGGCTGCAAAAATGATAGCCGGCAGGGGGATAAAGAACACCAAGATAGTGGCCCAGGGCCGCAATAATATGAAGGAAAACAAGATGGCCGAAACCGCCCCGGAGGCGCCCAGGCTACGATAATTGCTGTCGTTGCGATGCTGCAGATAACTGGGTAGAACCGAGACCAGCAGGGCGCCCGCATAGAACAGCAGATAGCCCAATACACCCAGCCGGGCTATATAAAAGCGCTCCATCATCGAACCGAAAAAGTACAGGGTGAACATGTTGAACGCCAGATGCATCCCATCAGCATGTACCAGCCCATAGCTCAACAATCGGTACCACTCACCTTTACGTACCGCCGGCGGCCACAGCCACAGTGCCGAGAGCAAAGCCGGTTTCTGCCAGGCCATAATCGAAACGACGCTGGTACAAAGAATAATGATCAAGGTAAAACTAATATACACAGAGATTCCTTCGATTCGTGGAGCACCGAACCCCTGCTCGGCGTACTCCTTAGATAGGTGTCCTCATGCCTGAGGCGACACCACAACCATTCGACAAAAATATTGTCCAACACCCGACCGGGTACGTCCATGCTAATCGCAACGTCCCAGCACTGGAGGTTGTACACCACCCCCTTGGTGGTGATCTGAAATTCGGCCCGGGCCAGGTCTATGGTACAAATCGGCGGCCCGCCTAGGTGATGCAGACCGGCCAATACGTGCTCCCCCCCCGCGCGCGCCTTGACGATGCGCGTGTTACGACCTTTTTGACATGGGCTCAATGACTTGCCGCGCTTGGCTTGACGCGACACCTTGACGCGCCAACCGGCATCCTACCACCGCGTTTCGCGCTCTCTATCTACGTCGCCCTGGTCCGCGCTCACCTCGAGCAAGGTGTTGGTTTCATCCAACAGGTTTTCGACATGATCCACGTCATGCATGGCCGCATCGGTGACCGCACTCTGGCGCCCCCGTACCGAAAACTACCCACAAATTTTTCTGGCAAAGCTATAGAAGCTATATAAGAAGCTGGCAGAATGAAGGGCGATAGCAACATGGATAACACAGAACTTTGGTAACAGAAAGACGAAGCCCCGCTTGAGCGGGGCTTCGAGTACTGCGGTGACACAGGGACAGACCGATCAGAAATCCATGCCGCCCATGCCACCCATACCACCACCTGCACCACCACCACCGCCGACAGGTGCTTCATCCTTCTTCGGCAGTTCGGCCACCATGGCTTCCGTAGTGATCATCAGCCCGGCGATGGAGGTTGCATTCTGCAACGCCGAACGGGTCACCTTGGTGGGATCCAGGATCCCCAATTCAATCATGTCGCCAAATTCACCGGTTGCGGCGTTGTAACCAAAGTTGCCCTGGCCTTCACGGACCTTGTTCAGAACCACGCTGGCCTCATCGCCGGCGTTACCGACAATTTCCCGTAGCGGCGCTTCCATCGCCCGCTTGGCCATGACGATACCATGCTCCTGATCCTCATTGTCACCCTTGAGGTCCCGGATGGCTGCCAGAGCCCGAATCAGGGCTACGCCGCCGCCCGGTACTACGCCTTCCTCAACCGCTGCGCGGGTAGCATGTAGGGCGTCTTCGACACGCGCCTTCTTTTCCTTCATCTCGACCTCGGTGGCCGCACCAACCTTGATCACGGCTACCCCACCGGCCAGCTTGGCAACACGCTCCTGCAGCTTCTCACGGTCATAGTCGGAGGAGGTCTCCTCGATCTGTGCCTTGATCTGCTTGATGCGCGACTGAATGTTCTCGCTTTTGCCGGCACCATCGATCAGAGTCGTGTTCTCCTTGGAGACCTGCACTTTCTTGGCGTGGCCCAGATCATTGATCGTGGCCTTTTCCAGCTGCAGGCCGACTTCTTCGGAAATGACCTGTCCACCAGTCAAAATCGCCATATCTTCAAGCATGGCCTTGCGTCGGTCACCAAAACCCGGGGCCTTGACTGCGCAGACCTTGACGATACCGCGAATGGTGTTGACCACCAACGTAGCCAGGGCTTCGCCCTCAACTTCTTCGGCGACGATCAACAACGGCTTACCGGCCTTAGCCACCGCCTCGAGTACCGGCAACAGATCCCGGACATTGGAGATTTTCTTGTCGTGCAGAAGAATGTAGGGGTCTTCCAGTTCAGTCTGCATGGACTGTTGATTGTTGACGAAATACGGTGATAGATAGCCGCGATCGAACTGCATGCCCTCGACCACATCCAGCTCATTATCCAGACCCGAGCCTTCCTCGACCGTGATCACGCCTTCCTTGCCGACCTTCTTCATGGCCTTGGCAATGATGTCACCAATGTTGATATCGGAGTTGGCCGAAATCGTACCGACCTGGGCAATGGCCTGGTCATCGGAGCAGGGCTTGGAAAGCTTTTGCAACTCGACTACCGCAGCGCTCACGGCTTTGTCCAGGCCACGCTTGAGATCCATTGGGTTCATC
>CAJXGK010000131.1 GCA_913053815.1 uncultured Rhodanobacteraceae bacterium | reverse complement strand
AGGTTGATATGGAGCGACTGGAGTTGTAGTTTCCCGATCACTACTTCCCTGTTGAGCAGTGCCCGCCAAGGCAATTCGAGGCGTACCTGGGTGGCACTGATCATGGGCCGGCTTTGGTCGAGAGCACGCAGGCGGAGTCCTTTGAGGATCACGCTTGGGTGTGGTAACAATCGGGCACTGGCCTGTTGGGAGAGCTGCAGTTGCAGTCCGCTATCTGTGGCGATGGACTTGAGCAGGCCGGTAAAACGCTCCGGTTTGAGCAGTAGGTTGGCACCCAATACGGTCAGTACTAAAGCGGCAGCCATGACGAAAAGGGCGATAAAGAGAATTCGATGGCGGCGGCCTGAGAAATTCATGGCTCAATCAATTCGGGTTGTTTAAGGCCCGAAATCAGTATGACTGTCCAGGGGCAGCAGGCCTTCTACGAAGGCTTCGGCGTCGAAACGACGCAGGTCGGTGCTGCTTTCGCCAAGCCCGATATAACGAATAGGCAGGCCGAACTCACGAGCCAGGGCAAATACTACGCCACCCTTGGCGGTACCATCGAGCTTGGTGATGGTTAGGCCGGTGATGCCGATCATGGCATTGAATTGGCGTACCTGGTTGATAGCATTTTGTCCGGTCGTGCCATCAATAATCATGAGTACCTCGTGAGGCGCTGTCGTATCGAGCTTACCCAGTACCCGACGGATTTTGGCCAGTTCGTCCATGAGACCCGCCTGGGTATGTAGGCGTCCGGCTGTGTCGACGATAAGAATGTCTGCCTTGCGGGCCTGCGCCGACTGCAGCGCATCGTAGATCACACTGGCGGCGTCGGCACCCTGATCCTGGGCGATGACCGGTATCTTGTTGTGTTTTCCCCAGGCCCGAATCTGCTCGACGGCGGCAGCTCGAAAGGTATCGCCGGCGGCCAGCATGACTTGTCGACCTTCAGCACCGAAACGGTGACTAAGTTTGCCTATGGTGGTGGTTTTGCCGACGCCGTTAACTCCTACGACCAGGATAACAAAGGGCTGTCGTGGCTCAGGTCGCAGCGGTTGTTCTATCGGCTTGAGGATGGCCAACAAATCAGCGCGCAGCCTCATTCGCAGTGCCGTAGCATCGGCGAATTCACGCTTCAGCATCCGTTGGCGCAGGTCTTCGAGTAACTCAGTCGTAGCCTGGATGCCGACATCTGCGGTAATCAAAAGTATTTCCAGCTCTTCCAGAAGGCTCTCATCGAGTTTCGGATTATGCTTGAACAAAGCGCCGAGGCCACGGGTCAAAGCGTTGCCGACGAGGCGCTCACGCCAAGCGCGGCGATTGCGTTGCGATGAGTTGTCGAGACGGGTGGGGGCGGACTCCGAAGTCGACCTAGAAGGTAAGTCTGGTAGCGTTGGTCGATCGAGTGCGACCGAGGACACGCAGGAGACAGCCGGATCGGAAGGGGGGTGGTTGGGGCTGGTTGTAGATTTCTTGCGGAACAGCTTTTTAAGCATTGGGGCGAGGATCAGGGGGCAATAACATTATGCTAACAGCCTGTCGGTCTTGGGGGATGGTAGCGAGGGAGTAAGGCGGTAGAGTTGGGTTTTCATGGATTTACGGCAAATAGTAGTTCTATTTAACGATCATCCGAGGCAATTCAGGTTACTGTCCTATTAACTCAATCGATGTATCCATGCTGTGGTAGGTGGCTAGCACCGTCACCAGTATCCACCTGTTTGCGGAGTAGTACATGAACAGACCTTTGCTGGGTTCAGGGAGCGTACGCATCATCGGTGGAAGTCTGCGCCGTTCGCGCTTGTTGGTCCCAGAATCGCCTGGCTTGCGGCCCAGCCCGGATCGGGTTCGTGAAACCCTGTTCAACTGGCTTGCGCCGGTTCTTCCGGGTTCGCGTTGTTTGGATCTGTTTGCCGGAACGGGGGCACTGGGTATCGAGGCCGTGTCGCGGGGTGCAGGTGAAGCCATTTTTCTGGAACATAATGCACGTCTGGTTACGGCACTGCGTAAAAACTTGGGCAGATTGCACATCGCCGCCCATGCCCAGGTTATTCACACCGATGCGCTGGACTGGTTGCAGTGTCCTTCGCGCCGGTTTGATGTGGTCTTTGTGGATCCTCCTTATGCCTCTGCATTGTGGTCTCGGGTACTACAGTGTCTCAGCCCATGGCTCGCCGTGGGGGCGAGAGTGTATGTCGAGTGGCCGAAGCAGCTTGATCTGACTATTCCCTATGGTATGAAGCCACTTCGGCAGGTGCATGCCGGTGAAGTTTTGCTACAGTCCACACAGGCTCCCGAATGAGGCTCGCAAGCTGTTAAGCTTTAGTGTCACTGAATCGGACGGCAAGGCATGAGTGAATCCGCTTCCGAAGAGCTGGAAACCCGAATTGCCGTGTATCCAGGTACTTTTGATCCTATTACCAATGGCCATACGGATTTGGTAGCCCGCGCTGCGCCACTGTTTGATCATGTAGTCGTGGCGATTGCTGAAAGCCCCACCAAGTCGCCCGGCTTCAGCTTGGATGATCGTATCGCCTTGTCGCGGCTGGCTCTGGCCGGACTGCGTAATGTCGAGGTGCGCGGTTTTAGCTGTTTGTTGGCTGACTTGGTCAAGGAGATCAAAGCGGGTGTGATACTACGCGGATTGCGTGCGGTTTCAGATTTCGAATATGAGTTTCAACTAGCCAGTATGAACCGATATCTGATTCCGCAGGCCGAAACTCTGTTCCTCACACCTTCTGAACAATACAGCTTCATTTCCTCATCGCTGGTACGTGAAATTGCGTACCTGGGCGGGGACGTGTCGAAATTTGTCCACCCGGCGGTACAGCAAGCGCTGAAGCAGCGTTGGCGGTTCCGTGGTACTACCACAGCACATTGAAGAGGAGAACAACCATGCGCAAACTAAGCATTGCCCTCGCGTTGGGCCTGAGCGCCAGCTTGATCCTGGCAGGTTGCCACCAGAAACAGGCTGCGCAGACTCAGCAAACCACCCAGGTCAGCAGGCCGAGCAGCCCCACCGACGTGGCTGCCTGGCAGAAATATATGCAACAACTGGTCATCAAAAACATGCAAGGGATGACCGCACAGCAGCCTTACGTATATTTCGTTCCGGCGGGTACCGATTCGAGTGATCAGGCACAACGTGATCGGCAGCTTGAACAGGTCCAAAGTATGGTGTCTCGCGGGGTGCTACCGGGTAATCTGATTGCCCTCGGCGGCCCTAACTCGCAGTTCACTGCCAACATGCTCATCAACGCTTTTACGGGCGCCCAATCCGGCTCGTTCCATGGTGTGATCGTACTGTTCATGGGCAATAAGGCCGATGAGGCGAAGGTGGCCGCAATTATCAAGCCAACCGGGGCGGTTTTCCGGTTCGCGCAAATGTAAGGGGGTATCGATGGGTTAGTTCAAAGCCACATCGACCGTAACTTTACATATGGCACTACGAATCACTGCAGCGTGCATTCACTGCAGCGTTGGCGGGTTCGTTGGCCTCAACCTGGCTATTTCTCTATGGTTGACGAGCGTTCTCTGCCCTAGCTGCGGCGATGTACGCTGGGCGTGGATCATCAAGATAAACCGTAGTGATCGGTGGAATGTATCAGGGGGGGGCCTAGATTATTTGGAAATCTGGGTATTATTATTTGATAAACGGCAGCAATTGCCGTGCTGGTGAGCTTGTCTATATGTAAGTCCAGAATAGTTCCGATCGATGCTGGGTGGAGATGGATGCAGTAAAGCAGGTGATGACTTGAGGCGCTGACTCTACGCACCGGGCCGTTTCCTATAGGATTCGGTGCGTAAGACAAAATATTTGGTGATGGGGTGGAAATCACGCAGGTACCTCATTGGCAATCAGGACGTTTGGCCCGGTAATGTATTGAAGGGCAGTAAAGTTGAAGGTAATGATTATGCGGATTTGGTCAATTTCAGGTAATTCTCAGCGTCTAGATGGCGGGGCAATGTTTGGTAATGTGCCCAAGGTTCTGTGGCGTCGCTGGATTGAACCTGATGCGGAAAACCGGATTCCGCTGGCCTGTCGCTGCCTGCTGGCCCGTGACCTGAACGGCTGCAATGTGTTGTTCGAAACAGGTATCGGAGCGTTTTTTGGTCCAAGCTTACGTAAGCGCTATGGGGTGCAGGAAGATCATCACGTACTGCTAGATGGTTTGGCGGCTCTGGGTCTGGGTGATGAAGACATTGATGTAGTGGTTCTATCGCATCTGCATTTCGACCATGCGGGTGGGCTGTTGGCCCCTTGGAGTAAAAATGAGTCACCCAAGCTGCTGTTTCCGCGAGCCCGGTTCATTGTTGGTCAAGACCACTGGCAGCGAGCTCGACAGCCCCATCCGCGCGACCGGGCTTCGTTTATCCCTGAGCTTTGCGATTTGCTTGAACAGACCGGCCGACTCGAATTGATCGATGGTGAGTCCAGTGCCGTGCTCGGACCCCAGGTGCGATTCAGTTATTCCGAGGGACATACCCCAGGCCTGATGCTGGCCGAAATCCAGTCTGTTGCCGGTGCCGACGCTGGAATTGCGTTCTGTGCGGATCTGATCCCCGGCAGGCCCTGGGTGCATTTACCTGTGACCATGGGGTACGACCGCTATCCGGAACGGCTGATTGACGAAAAACGTGATTTTTTGGACGATAAGCGAGCCCGCGGGGTACGCTTATTCTTTACCCATGACGCTGAGACGGCTCTGGCCGAAGTCGAATGCGACGAGCGGGGTCGTTACGTTGCAGTACGGGCGCAGCCTTCTGTACAGGGTATGTCGTTGTGATAGAACGATGGCTCCATTCATTTCGATGGAAGCATGGCGGGTATCTTTGGGTATCCTGGATTTTGTTGCTGCTCGGTGGGTTGCTGACAGCTCTGACGGGACAGGGGCAGGTCCGGCACCTGCAAGCACTGCTCCGGCATGGTGGTGGGGTGGTGAATCTTGGGCGGCAGGCCAGACCATCGACGTCCTTGGATTCTCGCATGGTGCGGGTAGTGGGAACGCCACAAGTCATTCAGCCTGCGGTCGATGCTCAGTTTGGCCAGAGCGTGAAAACAACTCGTTTGATCCGCGATGTAGCTATGTTCCAGTGGCAACAGGTGCATGGGGACAACGGTCTGGAATACCAACTGCAGTGGCATAACGGTCGGGTCAATTCAGTACACTTTGCGCAACCGCGAGGGCACCGCAATCCACCGTTACCGGTGTCTACGGCGAGTTTTCTTGCGCCGCAGGTACGCCTGGATGGTTTTCTGCTTGCCCCGGCTCTTCTCAAGGCAATCATCGGCGAGGTGCCGGTTCAGCCCGATATCCGGGTACTACCGGAAAACCTGAAGGCCAGTTTTCGCCTTGTTGGCAACACTCTGGTTACGGTATTGCGTCATCGTCCGAGCTTAGGTGATATACGAGTGAGCTGGCGGTCGACGCCGCTACAGACGATTACCATTTTTGCGAAAGTTCAGGGTGGGCAGTTGGTGCCGGCAGTGAATGCGGCCGCAGGTCACGGTTTTATCGTGCAACTCGGTGATCAAAGTTTGTCGAACCTGTTGCCCGGTGTACCGGATGGTCCCACGTACCCTATGGGGCGGCTTGGCTTGGCTTGGTTTCTAATTGCGCTGGGTGTGGCAGGTTGGTGGCGGGGTCGGGCTGATCCTGCTCGTCGGATTGTCGTTGCGGTGATCACCGGGGCCGGTCTGACTGGACTGATCTTTGGATCATATTGGGTGACTGCGCGTTTCTATCTGGGTGGTGGTTTATTGCTGAGTGGACTGATTCTGACCGGGGTAGCGTGGTGGGTCAGGTTACGCCAGGACTCTATCGGGCCGAGCCATACGCAGCATGGTGACTGAAAGGATGTTCCTAGGAGCCTGTCGGACTTGGGAAGAATCTACTACGGCAGTGGAAAATCGGTTCATTTTTTCGCTCTTTATCGGTAAATAGAACCCCTATTCGCCTCAAAAGATCAAAAAACGGTCCTCGATTTTTCATCCGCCTCGCTACGACCCTCCAAGCCCGACA
>CAJXGK010000130.1 GCA_913053815.1 uncultured Rhodanobacteraceae bacterium | reverse complement strand
GGATCGATAATTCATGTCATTGTGATACCAGTGATTGGTACCTGCGCCCACGATGATCATGGAGCGACCCTGGGTCTTGGCCGCATTGCTCGCAAATTCCCGCGCTGTGCGGATGACGTCGGCGCGTTTGACGCTGGTGATGGACTCCTGCCAGGCCGGTGTATAGGCACAGTCCACATCGTCATAGCTACGCGCGGCCTGGTCATCACCGAGGCCGTGTTCCACCCCATAGTGGGCAACCAGCAAATCGAACGCGGTGGCCACCAAAGCATCACTACCATCAGCAAGATGAACCCGGCAAGCTGCCACCCGCCGCTCGATAGTTTTCCCCTCGCCATTGGCGAAGAAAGGAAAGGCCACCGTAATTACCTCCTGCTTGCCATCGGGGGTCGACAGCGCTAGGCGCACTGCGCGGCCATCCCCAGTTTCAGGTTTCAGATTCCAGTGTCCTTGGCGTTCTTGCCAGCGGTAGCCGATCGAACCTGCCGGGCTGGCCATCTCACCGGAGATCTCATCCCAAGCTACGGTCTTCCACTCGGGATTTTCCTTCTCCCCCAGGGCTCCCGGGAGATCGGAGGTACGCAAAAAACGGTCTTCCGCGTAAGCTCCACCCTCCATCTGGCGCAACGTAACCAGCATCGGCAAATCGGTAAAGCGCCGCACATAATCGATGAAGTAGGGCTCCTGCCGATCCAGGAAGAACTCCTTCAAGATCACATGGCCCATAGCCAGGAACAACGCGGCATCCGTACCCACCCGTGCCGGCATCCACAGATCAGCGAATTTTACGTACTCCGAATAATCAGGAGAGACAGCCACCACCTTGGTTCCGTTATAGCGTGCCTCGGAATAGAAGTGGGCATCAGGGGTACGCGTCATGGGGATATTGGTACCGGCAACAATGATGTAGCTTGAGTTCCACCAATCCGCCGACTCCGGCACGTCGGTTTGCTCGCCCCACGTTTGCGGTGAAGATGGCGGCAAGTCGCAATACCAGTCATAGAAGCTCAGAGTCGTTGCACCAATCAGTGACAGGTATCGTGTGCCGGCGGCAAAGCTCACCATCGACATGGCTGGAATGGGGCTGAAGCCCACCACCCGATCAGGCCCATAGGTTTTAATCGTGTAAATATTGGCGGCAGCAATGATCTCGGTGACCTCTTGCCAATTGGTCCGCACAAAGCCACCCAAGCCGCGCACGGCGGTATAACGGCGACGCTTCTCGGGATCGGCCTGGATCGCCGCCCAGGCTTCGACAGGATCCTTGCCGCCCTCCCGTTCTTCGCGATAAAGCTTGATGAGGCGGCCGCGTATCAAGGGATACTTGATCCGGTGGGGGCTGTAGAGATACCAGCTAAAACTTGCTCCCCGCTGACAGCCGCGAGGCTCGTGATTGGGCATATCGGGGCGGGTACGTGGGTAGTCGGTCGCCTGCATTTCGAAGGCGACCAATCCTTCCTTGACATGGATGTTCCAACTGCAGCCACCCGTGCAGTTCACGCCATGCGTGGAACGTATCACCTTGTCGTGGCGCCAGCGGTTGCGGTAGGCCTGTTCCCATTGCCGGTCTTCTACAATCTTCTCCCCGTGACCATTGGCGAAGGACTCACGGAAACGGGTGAAGAATGTCAAGCGATCGAATAAATAACTCACATCAGTCTCCCAAATGAGGATGACTTGTGCGTTACGGTTGTAGCGCAGATCGTTTCTTGGACATCATTAGCCGACAGTAGCTGGAAAGTAGCACCCAACACTTGACGTAGATCAGGTCCTAGTGTAGCGCTTCAAGCTGTTTGAACCGTTTTGTTCAGAGAGCGTCTGGCACGGATAACTTTCTGTAGGATGTCGCTGGATCGGGCCGTCCAGACAAAGGGCTTGGGTTTTTTGTTGTAGCTGTTGACGTAACCTTCAATGGCCTTCTGCAGCTCGGCCACACTGTGGAACACGCTCCGGCGCAAGCGATCCACGGTGATGCTGTGAAAGAAGCGCTCAACCCTGTTCAGCCATGACGCTGAGGGGGGCGTAAAATAGATGTGAAACCGCGGGTGTTTCTTAAGCCATGCCTTCACTTGTGGGTGCTTGTGAGTAGCGTAGTGGTCGCCAATCAAATGCAGTGATTTCCCTTTCTCAGTCCGGCGATTAATCAGGCGGGGGTTATCGCTGTAGCGCCTTGGAACAGCGTCAACGGGGGCGTATTACGTTTTGCAAAGATTGTAGATGGGTGGCGCCGGGTACATCTTCCTGGCAATGGCAGGCGGCAGAGAAGGAGGCTGGCCGTCTTGCCGGAATCGATTGGTCTGCCGCTGACCCTGAAAAGTCGGAGAGTCATATCGCTTCGCCGGTCTTGTATATCAGCGGGATGCAGGATCCGATCGCCACTCCCGAAGTGATCAAGAAGCTGGCGAAACACACGCCCAGATCAACGCTTGCTCTGTTGCCGGGCCTATCTCATGTGTCCGTAGCGGTAGACATTCCCGGGCTTTGCGCGACCATGGTGCCCTGGCTCGACTCGAAGGTTCTACACGGGGTTCAGCGCGCACCCTGTCATGTCACAAGCTCTGCAAAGGAGGGCAAGGTCGAAATGAAATACTTCAGCGGACAGTAGTCGGCTTACCAGGTCGGTGCGTGTTTGATTGTACGTAGCGCCCGACGCCGGACCCGGCGTTGGCG
This sequence comes from uncultured Rhodanobacteraceae bacterium, assembly GCA_913053815.1. GTDB lineage: Bacteria > Pseudomonadota > Gammaproteobacteria > Xanthomonadales > Rhodanobacteraceae > Metallibacterium. The sequence goes on along the minus strand of CAJXGK010000130.1, from coordinate 3,346 downwards.
GTGACGTTGGCCCCAACGGTCGAACAGCAGGTAGATCGCCGGAGTCGAGAGCAGGGTCAGGGCTTGCGAGAATAGCAGTCCGCCAATCAGGGCGATACCGAGCGGCCGGCGCAGGGCAGCGCCGGCACCGAAGCCGATGGCCAGCGGCAAAGCAGAGAGCATAGCGACGATGGTGGTCATCAGAATCGGTCGGAAGCGAACCAGACAGGCTTCGCGGATCGCCTCGATGGAAGTCATACCCCGCTCCCGTTCGGCGGCCAGGGCAAAATCGACCATCAGGATGGCGTTCTTTTTGACAATGCCGATCAACAGCACAATGGCGATGATCGATACCACCGACAGTTCAGAGTGGGTGATCAACAGCGCCAGCATGGCGCCGACCCCGGCGGCGGGCAGGGTGGAGAGAATGGTGATCGGATGAATCAGGTTTTCGTAGAGTATGCCCAGCACGATGTATACAGCAAAAAGTGCCCCCAGCAGCAGCATTGGAGTGTTGTTCTGTTGTTCGATGAAGCGCCGAAAATTGCCTCCGAAACCACCATGGATGTCGCCCGGTAGGCGCAGGCTGCGCATCAACCGGTTGATGGTGGCATAGCCCTCGCTCATGGGTACGCCGGAGACCAGGTTGAAGGTGACTTTGACGACCGGGAACTGGCCTTCATGCTCGACTTCAGTGGGGGCGAGGCCAGGTTGCAGACGGGCCACGGCGGTAATCGGCACCATGCGACCCGAGGATGACTGAACGTATAGGCGTTTGATCGAATCCGGGGTGGCGGCCATTGCTGGCATGGCGTTGAGAACCACTTGATACTGATTGAGATTGGAATAAATCGTTGAAATCTGCCGTTGTCCAAAGGCGTTGTAGAGGGTGCTGTCGATAGCCCCGACGCTGATGCCGAGTCGGCTGGCGGCGCTGCGGTTGATATTCAGCATTTCGCGCAGGCCTGAACCCGCAAGGCTGGTGCTGACATCACGGAAGATCGGTGAATGGCGCATGGCTGCAGCGAGTTTGGGAATCCATGCTTCCAGCTGGCTGTAGCTGTTGCCCTTGAGGTCGTAGCTATATCGAGTTTTTCGATTGTTACCGCCGCCGCCCATGGTTTGCACCGTGCGCAGATAGATGGCGATACCGGGTATCCGTGAGGTTTCTCGGCGCAGCCGGTTTAGAACCTCATGAGTACTTGCGCTACGACCATGACCGAGGGGTTTCAGGTTGATCAGCAGGCTGCCGGTGTTGCCGCTGCTGCTGCGCCAGCTACCCAACCGCGAGCCGACGCTGTCTACCGCGGGATCTTTCTGGATCCGGTTCGCCACCCGCTGCTGCAGCTTCATCATGGTTTGGGGGGATGTTGCCGCACTGGCTTCGGTGAAACCGCGGAGCGCACCGGTATCTTGTTGCGGGAAAAATCCCTTGGGGATCATCATCATCAGGGCGATGGTCAACAGCAGCAGCAGCGGAACTTGGGCGGCCATCCAGCGCGGATGCTTGAGCGCCCAGTCCAGGGCCTTGGCGTAGCTCGCCAGTAGGCCGACATGAAAAGCTGCAATCTTGCGGCTTAGGCGCGAGGGTTCAGCTACATCGCGTTGGGGGCGCAGAAACTGTCCGCACAGCGATGGGGTCAGGGTCAGTGATACCAGTGCGGAAACCACGATCGCTGCCACCAGTGTCACTGAGAATTCGCGGAACAGCATGCCGAAGAAACCACTCATGAACAGTAGCGGAGCGAATACCGCGACTAGTGAGACGGTAATCGAGACCACGGTGAACCCCACTTCGCGAGTGCCGGTCAACGCCGCCTGGAGCGGCTCCATACCCCGTTCCAGGTGGCGGTGGATGTTTTCGATAACCACGATGGCATCGTCAACAACGAAGCCGATGGCGACCACCAGCGCCATCAGTGAGAAGTTGTCCAGGGTATAGCCCAGCACGTACATCACGATGAAGGCCCCACTGACCGCAAGGGGTGCAGCCAGAGCGGCGATGATCGTCGGTGACCAGCGGCGCAGAAACAGCAGCATCGTCATCATCACCAGGCCGAGGCTGATCAGCAAGGTGATCTGCACCTCGTTGACCGAGGCGCGGATGGTGGGGGTACGGTCGAAAAACGGGGTCAGCTTGACCCCAGCCGGCAGGGTGGTGCGCAGTTCTGGAAGCAGAGCGTGAATGTGGTCAACGATGGTGATGACGTTAGCGTCGGCCTGCTTGCGAATCATCAGTAAGATGGAGCGTTTGCCGTTGTACCAGGCCGCCTGGTACTGATCCTGCTGGCCACGGAAGACATGGGCGATTTCCCGCAGCCGCACCGGTACGCCGTTGCGCACCGCGACTACAGTATTGGCAAACTGGGCGGGGCTACTAAGCGTGGAATTGGCGCTGATGGCCATTTGTGTATGGCCGTCGGAGAGATAGCCCAGTGGCTCGATCACATTGCTGGCCACCAGCGCGTTGCGTACCTGATTGGCGGTGAGTCCCATGGCGGCCATGGCGCGCAGATTAAGGTTGACGCGGATTGCGGGTTTGGCCCCACCGGCGACATTGACCTGGGCTACACCGGGTAGCTGAGCGATACGCGGTGACAGGATTGAATCAGCAAAATTGTAGAGTTGTGACAGGGGTCGGGTGGTGCTGGTCAGGGCCAGAATCAGTACTGGCGCGTTGTTGGGGTTGGCCTTGTGGTAAATCGGTGGCCTACGCAAGCTGCTGGGAAGATCGGGGGCTGCAGCATTGATCGCCGCTTGCACATCGCGGGCTTTGTCATCCACATTGACCCCGACATGGAACAACATGATGACGAAGCTTGAGCTCTCCGAGCTCGATGAGCTCATTTGATCGATACCGCTGATTTGCCCAAGATGGCGCTCCAGCGGTGCCGCCACGGTATTAGCCATGTTGCGCGCGTCGGCCCCTGGGACACCGGCTTGTACGAAAATCACCGGAAACTGGAGATTGGGTAACGAAGCCACCCCCAGCAGGGCATAGCAGAGCAAGCCGGTCACCAGCAGGCCCGCGGCCAGCAGCGAGGTGCCGACAGGACGCTTGATGAAGGGTGCGGAAATATTCATGGGCTCGCGGTAATGCTTCTGCGGTGGATGCCGTGAGCATGCAGCCATGCCGAGAAGCGTTCGAGATAGAGGTAGATCACCGGCGTAGTGAATAGGGTCACCAGCTGTGAGAGCAGCAGACCGCCGACGATGCTGATACCCAGTGGGCGCCGCAGCTCGGCACCGATGCCACTACCCAAGGCCAGTGGCAGGGCTCCTAACAAGGCTGCGGCAGTGGTCATCATGATGGGCCGGAAGCGCAGCAGAGCGGCGCGGCGTATCGCCTGCAGCCCAGAGCGAACCC
>CAJXGK010000129.1 GCA_913053815.1 uncultured Rhodanobacteraceae bacterium | reverse complement strand
AGATACCAGGCCACGAAACGTTCGATACCCGGCTCAATGGCCATGCTGGGTGCCCAGCCCGTTGCCTGACGTAGTGCGCTGATGTCGGCCCAGGTGTCTTGCACATCGCCGGCTTGCATCGGCAGCAATTCCTTCTCGGCCTGGCGGCCCAGATATTGTTCCAGAACTTCGATGAAGTATAGTAACTCGACGGGCTGATCATTGCCGATATTGAAAATGCGCCAGGGCGCAGAAGATGTCATCAGCGATGGCTTGGCGGGATCGAAATCCGGGTCCGCGGTGGCCGGTTGATCGAGTACCCGGATGACCCCTTCAACGATATCGTCGATATAGGTGAAATCACGACGATGGTGGCCGTAATTGAAAACCTGGATCGGTTCACCGGAGAGGATGCGTCGGGCAAACAGGATCGGCGACATGTCCGGTCGACCCCAGGGACCGTAGACGGTGAAAAAGCGCAATCCGGTAGCGGGCAGACCGTACAAGTGGCTGTACGAGTGGGCCATCAGTTCATTGGCTTTCTTGCTCGCAGCGTACAAGCTCAGAGGATGATCGACGGCATCACCTTCCGCATAGGGCAGCTTGCGATTGGCACCATATACCGAGCTGGATGAAGCAAAGACCAGATGTTCCACTGCCGCGTGCCGGCAACATTCCAGAACATGGCCGAAACCCAGCAGGTTGCTGTGCAGATAGCTCTGGGGGTGCTGCAGTGAATAGCGCACGCTGGCCTGGGCAGCGAGATGGATCACTCGCTGCGGAGCAAAAGAGTGAAATACCTCATCGAGGGCTTTTTCATCACCCAGATCAAGCCGGGCATGCTGATACCCCGGGTGCTCGAGAAACCGGTCAACACGGGCCTGTTTCAATGCTGGATCATAGTAGTTGTTATGGTTGTCGATACCGAGCACCTCCTCACCTCGGGCGAGCAGACGCTCGACCACGGCGGCGCCGATGAACCCCGCTGAACCTGTAACCACAATGCGCATATGGGAGCCTCTGCAAGCAGCGCACAATTGTAGCGGGTCGCTGGCGCGAGAGTGAGGGGCTCTGGCGATTACCCGTAGCGTGTAGAGCGGTTCTGTGGTCTCCGATGTAAGGCCTTGTGTCAGACTCCAGAACCTATTGTGTGGAGATGCGGGGGATGGTGATATGGCGATGACAGAGGATTTGTGGCGCTGGGGGGGGGTTGAAATAGCCACCGCCATTGCTGACAGAGAGGTAACCAGTCGGGAAGTCGTGGAAGCCCATATTCAGCGTATTGCCACGGTAAACGGTTCGCTTAACGGGGTGACACGGGTGCTGCATGATACCGCCCTGCAAGCCGCTGATGCGGCGGATCGTGTCCGGGCCTCCGGTGCTGCATTGGGACCGCTGCATGGGGTACCGTTCACGGTGAAGGAGAACATTGATCTTGCCGGTTCGGCGACGACTTCCGGGGTGGTGGCACTACAGCATGCCGTGCCTGCGGTCGATGCCCCGCATGTCGCGCAGCTCAAGCAGGCCGGGGCCATTCCCTTGGCCCGCACCAATTTGCCGGATTTTGGTTTTCGCTGGCACACCGATAACTTGCTCTATGGTGCCAGCATCAATCCCTGGGATGCGAGGCGAACTCCGGGCGGTTCCAGCGGGGGTGATGCTATCGCCTTGGCCACAGGCATGACCCCCTTGGGCCTGGGCAACGATTTTGGTGGATCGCTACGTTTTCCGGCGCAATGTTGCGGCATCGCCGCCTTGCGGCCTACGCATGGACGGGTTCCCCGCGGCTCTGCATTAGCCTCCACCGAGGATCCCATAAGCTTTCAGTTGTTTGCGGTGCATGGGCCGATGGCCCGGCAAGTGCGTGATCTGCGCCTGGCATTGACCTCCATGAGTGCCCCCGATGCCCGTGATCCATGGTGCGTACCCGCGCCGCTGCGTGGTCCTGCAGCCGCTACGCCGGTCAAGGTTGCCGTATGCGTGGATCCGGGTGGCGGGGGTGTCCATCCGCAGGTCGCCGTGGGGATCCGCCGCGCGGCACAATGGCTTGCCGAGAGCGGCTATGCCGTGGAGGAAGTCGAACTGCCTGCCGTCGCCGAGGCTCTGGAAACCTATATGCAGATTGTCGCAGCGGATGTGCGGGTCACCATGTTGCCTACTGTGAAAACGCTGGCTTCTGCAGATACCCAGGCTTTCGTCGAATATTTCATGCAGCAGATGCCTGAGTCCAGTTTGCAAGGCTATATACAGGCCTTAGCACGCCGCAACGGTATTGCCCGAACCTGGGCGCTGTTACAACGTGAGTATCCCCTGATACTCGGGCCGGTATGCACCGAGCCGCCTTTTGTACTCGGCTTTGACGTGGCGGGGGCCGAATCCGTGGCAAGCTTGATGAACAGCATGCGCCTGAGTATTGCTGTCAACCTGCTCGGCTTGCCGGCAGTAGCTATCCCGGTGGGGGTCAGCGCTGGCTTGCCGCAGGGTGTGCAGCTGATCGGTGCCGCCTATCGTGAGGATTTGTGCCTGCAGGCGGCGGAGCAATTGGAACGCCGTGTCGGCCCGCTTACCCCCATCGAGCCGCAGGTTTGAGCGGCGGACACTCCTGCCTTCCTTGCCACGTTGGGGTTCGCGTCGCTCACCCACAACCTACCTATGACTACCGTAAGTTACGGTTAGTCCGTAGGATGCGGTGAGGTACGAACCGCATCCATCGAGACTATTTCTTCGCCGTGCAGGGTCCGCCCGGCCGGTCCGCCCTATGGGATCTGCCCTGGCCCTGTACCGCGAACCACGGCCATGGATAGGCCGGCATGCCTGCTTATGATTCTCCTGTGCGCCACCGGCGCAGGAAGTAAACCGGATGTATCCGAACCCCTGCAGCGATCCATACGTCAAGTAGGTTGATGCATCGATAATGAGTGCCATCTCCATAAGGCTTACTCCAGTCGGAAAAAAGCCTGGGCGGTGGCGGTAGTGGCGGCAGCCGTGGTTTCGATCGGCTCGTGGCGATCGTGGGCCAGTTCCCGGCAGATATGGGCCAGGTACATCGGCTCATTGCGACGCTGGGGGGGCATGGGCCGCACGTTGCGTGGTAGCAGATAAGGTGAGTCGGTTTCAATCATCAGGCGATTTGCCGGAATCTCACCCACCAGTTCACGTAAATGGGTGCCACGTCGTTCATCGCACAACCAACCGGTGATCCCAATGTGGCAGTCCATATCTAGGTAGTCGAACAAGGCCTTGCGAGTGTCGGTGAAGCAGTGCACCACGCAGGCTGGAACGTGGTCGCGCACCGTTTTCAGCAAGGCCAGAAAGTCGCCATGGGCGTCACGTTGATGCAGGAACAACGGCATATTGAGATCCACGGCGATGGCCAGTTGCTGCTCGAATGCTTTCAACTGCACCTCCCGGGGTGAATAGTTGCGGCAGTAGTCCAGGCCGGTTTCACCCACCGCCCTGACTGCCGATTCCCTGGCCAGCATTCGTAGGTGCTGATCGGTCGCCGCATCATAGTCGCTAGCGTGGTGAGGATGGACCCCGGCGGTGGCGTAGAGTCGACCCGGGTGGGCACAGGCCAGTTGCAGGGCTTCATCACTACCAGTCAGCGAGGCCCCGGTAACAATGAGGGTGGCGACGCCATGAGTCTTGGCCCGAGTGAGCATGGCGTCGAAATCATGGCGAAATGACTCATGGTTTAGATTGGCACCGATATCGACCAGCTGCATGCCTGGAATCCTCCCGCAAAGCGCCTATTCTCGCAAGAGTTGCGGGCAGATGGCACCCCGGCGTCGGTTTGGTCATCACGGTGCGCCTGGTTATCGCCTGATCGCCAACGTTGATCAAGGTAAAGCGGCTTTCCGATTAGCCGACCCGGTCGGGTTCCCAACGGATCTTGCCGTGAAAATCTACGGTGAACCCAAGCCGGGGCCGGCAATCGTATGCAAATTGTATGGGGCGTCGACGTATAACTGTGCGAGGCTATGGGTCGACCAGAGATTCAGAGTGTGAGAAGCATTGCATGGGTATCCCACGGATACTGCTTGTGTGCCTGGTCGGTACATGGTTGACAACGTTTTCCGGGCCATTGTTGGCAAACCACAGGGCTACTGTAAATTTTAATGATGCGACGGTCTTGCAAAAGTTGCTGAATCCGCAATTGCCTATAATTGTGCGTCAGCATGCGGCTCGCCAGGCAATGCAGTTTGCTCGTCAGGGGGATGAACGCGCGCAATTCGTGCTTGGCTCCCTATATATGTGGGGCACGCGCAACCCCGGCTCGCCCATGCTCCGTGATCCAGGTAAGGCCGAGCTGCTCTTGGCTAATGCGGCGGTGCACGGCCCAGATGCCGTACTGGCCATGGCAGCAATGGCTGAGCTGGAGTTGGCCGAGAAACGTCCTTTGCAAGCCACGATCTGGGCGGAAATGTATGCCAACTACAGCCAGGTGGCGGGGGTACAGCTCAACGGTTACGCAGCAGAACTACTGTTACGCTGTTTCCGTCTGTTACCCCCAGGGTCCATGGGTATCGTGCGCCGTGATCAGCAGAGTCTGGTGGCGCGTTTCGATCATACCATTCGGGCCGGTATCAAACCGACGCAGGTTCCCGGCAAGTCCATTTTGCATTTTCTTCCCCACGCCCAGCTTTATATCGATTCAAGTTTACCTGCAGTCGCTCTCTCCAAGCCTATCCCTAAGGCGGGTCTGGCCGTGTACTTTGCTGTTTTTGGTCCGGATGGTCGAGTGCAGGGATTTTGGCTGGTCAATGCCTTTCCACAGATTGGCTTGGGCCGACAGTTACGGGCCAGTGTGTTCCAACTGCGGGTGTCAGGAGGGCAGCCCGAGGCCGATGGCAATCGCTATGCACTGATACCGATCGTGTTTAGTGATGGTCGTTATTCGTTGGCCCATGTTAAATAGTTGGGTAGGGGAAACCCGCCTATAAAACCAGCCTCTATTATTGATCAAGGCGATACTGCAGGGTAGATCGGCCATACAAAACCCAGCTTCTGTTCGGGTCGTCGCCCATTGATTAACCATCAGGGTATACCAGTGACTCTTTGTACACGCCTTATCCACCATTCGAAAGTTGCCCCTTGCGTCGCCATGCCGAGGCCTTCATTCCTGTCCGCTTTCAGGCTGCGCGGTTGGTCAAGGGATCTTCCAGATTCAGTAGATAGCGTTTGGCGTCCAGTCCCCCCGTATAACCAGTGAGAGTTCCGTTGCGACCGATGACGCGATGGCAGGGCACCACGATCGGGATGGGATTGGCACCGATGGCGGCAGCGACCGCTCGTACCGCGCGCGGTCGACCTAGGTGTTCGGCCAGTTCCGCATAGCAGCGGGTTTGGGCATAGGGAATGGCACACAGAGCTTGCCAGACCATACGTTGGAATGGGGTGCCCCGGGCATTCAAGGAGAGTGTGAATTGCTGCAGCCGGCCCTGAAAGTAGGCCTGCAGCTGTTCACCGTAAGGGCGTAGATATTCGGCATCACGTTGTGCGTCGCTTGGAGTGGACACCGCCTGGCCTTGCCTTGGCAGAGCTAAACGTGACAGACCGTCGCTGTCAGCTTGCAGTAGCAGTGGGCCGATGGGCGAGTCGAGGTATTCGTAATAGCAAGGGTTCATGTCATTTGCTCCCGCTATGCTACAAGAGAAAGGTTGCGTAGGCGCATCAGTCCTGACTGAGTATTTTGAGCGTGCGGGTGTCCGTTGTTGCCCCGATAGGTGCCCCGTGCCTGCAAGTTCTTGGGCTAGCCCCTGGTCGTCGACCACCCGGTCGATCAGCTTGTTCGCCGAGGGATTTGATCACGCTTACCATGTGCTCTCCGGTTCCGGGACGGTTGCCGATGGATCCTCTCGGTCAAAAACCCACCGCGCCGGATTATCGAGAATGTATTGGCGGATTCGATTCAGGGATTCTTCGTTACGGATGATAGGTTCATAATCATGGCGTTGCCACCATCGCCCCACGAAAACCGGCCACCCCCGTTGTTTCACTCCCTGGATATATTCGTTCATTGCCATTGTTTTGAACCATTGAACGATCTTTGGTCGGGTCGGGT
>CAJXGK010000128.1 GCA_913053815.1 uncultured Rhodanobacteraceae bacterium | reverse complement strand
TATTTGTCATTATACTTTTTAATGCATCAAATATTGTTTCTAGGTACTGAACATCCTGCGCTGCGTAGTTTTTCTGGGCAATACTCAACGGTCGCTGCAGCCAGTTTGAACGGGTCTGATCCTTGGGCAGGTCGATCCCGGTCAATTTTGCAACCAGCGTTTGATAGCCCAGCCCATAGCCGAGTCCGGAAAAGGCCGCGGCCAATTGGGTGTCGAATAGATGCGCTGGTCCTTGAGGTAGAACTTCTCGCAAGGTCTCGAGATCTTCCCCGGGGCTGTGCATGATGCAAATGCGCTGTGGATCAAGGGCCAGTGCTTTGAGGATCGGACCGGGATGGGTGGCGAGTGGATCGAGCAGTGCCGTGTGTCCTTGCACGCTCAGTTGCACCAGTGCCAGTTCGGGATAGTAGGTGTTGCGACGCATAAACTCCGTGTCCAGGGCCAGTGGGCTTGGGGTGTTGATTGCAACACACCACGACCTGGCAGACGTCTCGGATTTAAGCCAAGTGACGGGCTGATCTTGGGTATGGGTAGGCATTTGTTGGGTTATTTGCATGAAACGTAGCTTGTGTTTATTCGGGCTGTCGCGCACGATACTTGTCGGGTCTCATCCATTGTATCCATGTCTGCTACGCAAACCCTACGCTGGCAACGTACAGCCGCCATGGTTGCGGCATTGTTGTTGATGGCCTTTGCGCTGATTTTCCGTTTTGCGCCGAGCTGGCTGCATTTGCAATCGTCCTCGCATCCGCAGCTTGATACGGGTTCTTCTTATTCTGGTACCCGCCCTGCCGGGGCCTCATCCAGTGCTACGCTAGTCGGCGCCGTTTCAATTGCCTATACCTCCGGCCCTTCTCTGGCCCTGGCATCGAGAGACGTTATTCTCGCCCAACAACAGGCCCAACCGTCACCATCAGATACGACCGTGTCGTCGCCCGCTGTTAAACGCTTGCTGGCGCTTGCTGAAAGTGCGCGACTGCAAGGTAATTTAGTTACTGAAACGGGCGGTGCAGCGGCGTTCTATCGGGAGATTCTCAAATCTCATCCACACAGTGTTGTAGCGCGGGTTGGTCTAGCCGAGCTTGAAAGGCGGCTGGCAACGGATGCCCAGCAGGCCTTGGACGATGGCGATGGTGATGCCGCAACCCGCTACATCGTACAACTCCGAACGCTTCCACATAGTCAGGCTGATGCGACCCGGCTTGCCATGCGGTTGCGGGTCTTACAGCGGACCCGACCATTGCTGAGTGCAGCGGTCAAACGGGAACAACGGGGCCAGGACCTGTCTCCAGCGGGGCACAGTGCCGTAGACCTATATCGTAAAGTGTTGCGGTTGGACCCCGGTGATATGGTAGCCCGTCGTGGCCTTTTGCGTATTCAGAAAAATATTCTGGACCGTGGCTTACGTCGAGCGGCACAGGGCAATTTTGTAGCTGCAAAGCGCGAACTGGCACGTGCCGCCAAACTGGTTCCGAATTCGGGTTTTCTACAGGCAATGCGACAACGCATTAAGATCCTGCGACGTGCCGCCGCCGCAGTGATACTGGACCGTGCTTGGGCCGCATTGGATGCCCGTGATGCGGCCCAAGCCAGGAATCTTGCCAAGCAGGCAACCCGGCTATTCCCGGCCTTGACAAAACTACGGGATTTTGATCGACGCATGGAGTATTTCCAGCTCTATGGGGGGCACCAACCCGGACATGTCTTTGCCGATAACTTTCTAGGCCGATCGGGTGGAGCACCACCCATGTTGGTGATCCCGGCAGGCCATTTCATCATGGGTACCACCGCAGCGGGTAGCGGTCGTATCCGTGCCAGTCAGCGTCCGGCGCATGAGGTGACCTTCGGGCGAGGTTTTGCGATCAGTCGCACCGAGGTGACGGTTAACGAGTTCCGGGCTTTTATCCGTGCGACCGGATACGTTACCGATGCCCAACGTAACGGGGGCTCACGGGTTTATGACGATGCGACGGGGCGGATGCGTACGGATCCTGAGGCAAATTGGCGGGATGATTATAACGGACATCCCGCCCATGGAGACATGCCGGTGTTGCATGTGAGCTGGAACGATGCGGTTGCCTATACCCATTGGTTAAGCAAAGAAACAGGCGACAAGTATCATTTACCTAGCGAAGCCCAATTTGAATACGCGATGCGTGCCGGAAGCGTAGGGCCCTATTGGTGGGGACCCGGAACACCTGTGCAGAAAGTGGAGAATCTCGCCGGTTCACTGGATCGATCCTTCAACGGTCGTCGCTGGGATGAGTCATTTAAAGGATACGGTGACGGATATTGGGGTCCGGCCCCGGTGATGCATTTTCTGCCCAATCCGTGGGGCTTGTTTGATATGGATGGTAACGTCTCGGAGTGGGTCGAGGACTGCTGGCACGAAAACTATGTCCGCGCTCCAGTCAACGGTAGTGCCTGGATCAATCCCGGTTGTGTACAACGCGTGGTGCGTGGCGGTTCATGGGCCAGTTCGCCGCAGCAAGATCTGTCCAGCTACCGCAGCCAAGCTCGCGAGAACACCAGCGGGGCACGGACGGGTTTCCGTGTGGCACGCTCATTTGCGGTACGTCCCTGATACGCAACCGGTTCAGCCCATCGGTCAGGCCGGAGCCAAGCAGGAAGAGGTGGGGTTATTGTCTGCCCCTGTCTGAGGAATCCTCCGTCCCCAACAGATCGGGCCGTACGCCCCCGCGTACGGCCCGACAATCAATCGCCTATTGGCTTCCTGCCGCCACATCCTGTAGCGATCAACGATCAACAGGTTTAGTATCGCGCGCAGCATGCGAGCTGTCAGTCAGCGAAAACCGTCGCATTGTGTAGGGCAAACCCTACAATCGCGCAGAGTGACGTGAGCGTTCGTTTGACTGAAGCCATGCCGGGCCATGTTGGGGAGTGGCTTGGCCTGCAGAAAACGCATCCCCCGCTGTGTGCTTGAATTCACCCGAGGAGAACGACGTGACAAAGGTGACGTATGCAGAGTCTCCTCATATCAATGCGTTATAGTTTCTGAGCAGACTCTAAGTACGGTATGGGTTCGAATTCGAGCAAGCGGCGGAGTGGCCGATTCACCAAAACCTCGTGCCCTTATTAGTACTGGCGATCTATTGCCAGCAACGATAAGACGCGGTGGTGTTGCCGGTATTTCCCTGTACGCTCAGCTGATTGATGCGATAAGTAGCACAGGAATCCTTGGTTTGGGTACCTTGCGGAGTTGCGGTGGCGCTGAAAGCTGTGGTGGAGGCAGTCGTGACATTAAGTTGATAATAATTATCCGCATGGCTTGGCACCGATAACGGAAAGGTTGATGAGATATAGCCCAATTTAGCCGGCTTGTTGGTGTAGGTGTTATGGGTGGAGTAGAACTTCTCTTCTCGTGCCGCCAGGTCCAGCAGTGAGGTCTTGGCCACTGTGCGGCGTGATTTGAGAATATAGTTTTGATAGGTTGGCATTGCGATCATCGCCAAGACGGCGACGATCGCTACCACAATCATCAATTCAATCAGGGTAAAGCCGACCTCCGCATGCTGTGACCGCTGGCCCAAATATTGAGATTCCGAACCTGAACTCGGCAGGTATGACCTGGATACACTCGGGTCAGGGTTTTGTGTAGACCCCGTTGAGGTTCTACATAGTCCTGGATATGGGCTCAAAGCATCCTGCAAGTGACGATGCAACATAGGAGGTTCCTCAACGTAATTCGATCCAGGTCACGCGCCTGCCTTTTCCACCTATCGGCGGGTTAATAAATAACGGTGGCGTGGGCGAGGCACTTGTGCTTTGATTAATGTCGTAGTACTTCGAACCATCCGATAATACGGTCGGGCTACCTGTTGCCCCCGTGGAGACCCCGCCGACAATGCCTCCACCAATCTTGACAAACTTGTGGCTATCATTGCCGAAGAACGACTGCTTCATGGCGCCCCCGGTCAGGGGATTGAAGACCATGGTCCAGCCAGTCATGGCGGTGGCGTTGCAGGTCAGGCCGATGCCCTTCGGCAGGATGCGGGTGTTCACCTGGACCGCTCCCAGTGCCAGGACCGGGTTGTAAACCACACTTTCGCCGGTGTAGGTCGTTGAGCCGGAGCCGTTGGTCAAATCAAGATACCAGCCATACTTATTATTGATTGAACTGCCACCGGTGCAGGTCGTCGAGCCTTTCCAGCAGACCGGGTTGCTGGTGAGGGTGCGATAACCCGTACCGATTTCGGTGTAGGTGCCGCCGCCGGCATTGAATGAGCCGATCACCGATTGTTTTTGCAGCCCGTTACGGGTGATTGTCTGCGAGCGGTTGAGATGGGCATACTGGTGAAGTGAGGCGGAAACCTTCACCCCTCCAGTTGTCGTAGTGCCGGTGTCCCACTTACTCATGTTCCAATCCCATATGCCGTACATGGTTTGCACCCCGGTCGCCGTCAGGTTTGGTGTCTGATCGGATGCCCGTATCTTTGAACCCGTGCCGAAGCTGACCAGTACCCGGGGCTTAGCCCCGCCCTGAGCAGGCAGGGACATAACCAGTACCCGGGTAGTAATGGGTTGAGGGGTTCCGGCTGCATTGACCGCCGTGTACAGTGGGGTAGCCGTGGTACCAGCATATTTCGATACGTGCCAGTCGGATGGTTTGCTGCTGGTCACATCAAACCGCCAGACATTACCAAACAGATCTCCCGCATACAGATAGTCCACCACATGATCACCATCAAGATCGGCCGAAGTGACGTAGGCAATGCCATCAGGACGGTTAGCCCCCGTGGGGTCATTGGCCGGCCCATATCCCGTCGATAGTTGATAGGTTATCCAGGTGCCGGTGGTCGGATTGATCAGGGCGATATAAATGGCCGCCATACCGAGTGTCGAGTTGTAACCGTTACCAAACACCACGCCCCAGTCGCCGTTATGGAAGCGGCGAATGATGGGCGTACCGAAAGTATTGCCGAGATCGCTCCCGCAGGCAGCATTGTTGGTGCAGACTAATGAAGTCGGGGTGATCTCTTTTACTACCAGGCTTCCAGCATTGCTTTGGCTGAACTGGCTGGGATGGGTGATATCCAGCGCATAGATGGCCTGGCCGCCGGCACCCATTCCACCCACCAGCCAGGTGTGCCACAGGCCTTTGTAGAAAAGATCTCCGCTGCCCGGCGTGGCATCGACAAAATATTGATGGTCGTAATCCGGATCGGCGTAGTTTTTCAGATTGCTGAAGATGACCGACGGCACGAAAGCAAGGACCTCTTTGCCGTTGTTGGTAGCTTGAATATAGTTGCCCGCACTATCGTAGGCCCCGGCCTGGAAGGCATGGACCATGCCATCATTACCACCGACATAGACGATATTGTTGCGCGTTGCCTCAGTCTTTTTGAAAGCACTATAGGTTTGTGCACTGCTTGCATTCTCGGGCTCGGGCTCGGTACGGGATGGATATTCTGCATCCGCCCAGGTGTTGGAGTAGGTTGCTGCAGGAGGGCCGACCCAGGTTGGATTGGAATTGACAATATCGCCGAGCACACTGCTGCGGGTACGCAGGGTGCCCCCGGGTTGCGATTGCTCTTGAGTGCGTACACCACGAATATAATCGAGTAATTGCGGACCGGTCGTCGAGTTTCCCAGACTGGCTTGTTGAGCGGGGGCGAGCGCCGTCCAGGTGAAGGGAATACCCTTACCCTTGGAAGTATTCCAGCTGAGGATCGTACGTGCTGAGGGGGCTTGCACTGCGATGGTTTGGGTAGGTTGTCCCTGGGCATTGGTGCCCATGGCCGGACAGCCTCCACCGGTCAGCACGCAGGAGCCGTCCCAGTTGGCGGTGTTGGCAATCTGCAGATAGCCTTGCGCGTCATGGGTGAACGAATAGGCGGTCAGCTGACCCCACCAGTTCTGGGGATGGAACAGAGAGAAATAGACCTGCGTATCGGTTTTAACTTCACTGGCCTGCTGGGTATTAACCGTAGCCGAGCTGGAGGACTGGGTGCGGTTAACAATACTGAACAGCGTACGTTGCAGTGATTTAGCAAACTCTGTCGGGTCGGAGGCACTCAGAAAAC
>CAJXGK010000127.1 GCA_913053815.1 uncultured Rhodanobacteraceae bacterium | reverse complement strand
GGCATCCCCTCTTTTTTGATGTGATGAAACGGCGGACAGCCGGCTCCATTGGCTGACTCTGCAAACGATGACCGTAAATGCTATCCCGACCTCACGTTGGATCCCGAGTTACTCCGTCACGGCGAGCTCGCGCACCACGGTTGTGGCATAGGCACCGGCCGGCAGGCTCATGGCCAGTTCCAGGGTGTCGTCCTGCCATTGCCAATGCAGCTCGCGCAGGTCCAGGCGCAGGGCTCGTCGTTCCTGGCGCAACCCAGCGTCTTCCAAGCCCTTGGCCAGTACGGCCTGGGCCGAAATCCGTTCGGTTTCCAGTGCCCGCACCGCGGCGACCGTGGGATTCTCGCCCCGACCCCACAAGGGTCCCGATGGATGAATATCAAAAATCTGCAGCCGTGCCGCCAGCTCATCATCCAAAGCCTGCGGGCCAAACCAGGCCCGCGATCCGGCCAGAGCCCAGACCTCACCCTCAAGGCCCTGATTCCAACTGCCCGCGGCAACCCTGGCATCCAGGACTGTATTGAACAGGGCAGAACGCGCAGCGGACAATAACAGACCACGTTCTGAGCGGCGTACCTTGCGCCCCGCAAACATGGCCTCGGCGGCGGCTAGGTTGCGCTGCTCACGACCAAAGCGTTGCTCACCAAAATAATTGGGGGCTCCGTCCCGGCGCAGAACGGCAAGAACCCGCTCGGCCGCCTCCCGGTCACCCTGCACGGCCCGCAGCCGCAGGCGGAATCGATTACCGTCCAGGGCGCCACGATGCAGTTTTCGCCGATGCCGTTGAGCGGTTAGAATCTCGATCCCTGGAAGCCCGAGACTTTGCCAGTCGGGATCGGGGCGTCCCGGCAAGTGCACACTAAAAGCCTGGGTGGTGATGGCATGGCGATCCTTGCGCCCGACATAGCTGACCGCCATCGCCGGCACCGCAGCGAAACGAGCCAGTTCAGTGGCCACCCAGGCGGTATTAGCATCACGCTTGCGGATTTCCAGCAGCACGTGCTCACCTTCACCATCAGCGCTATAACCGAGTACTTCCTCAACCACAAAATCCTCAGGTTCAAGGCGGATTTTGGCCCGCAATGGGGGGCCGCCATGGGCCCAGGCTAGGGGTGCGCTCATGAGTGCCGACTCAGTAGCACTGTCGCCAAGGCGGCAATCCCTTCGCCTCGACCGATGAACCCAAGTTGTTCGCTGGTAGTGGCCTTGACGCTGACCACATCCATGGCAACCTGCATGGTCTGCCCCAGCACCTCACGCATGGCCTGCACATGCGGAGCAATGCGTGGAACCTCACAGATGACCGTAATATCGGCATTACCAAGCACATAGCCACGCTGCTGCAGCATGATCGTCACCGTATTCAGAAATTCAACACTGCTGACATTCTTCCAGCGGGCCTGCGACGGCGGAAAGTGCGTGCCGATATCACCCAGCGCCAGCGCCCCAAGTATGGCATCACACAAGGCATGAATGACCACATCGCCGTCAGAATGTGCGATCAGGCCCTGCGAGTGCTCGATACGTACCCCACCCAAAAACAAATGATCTCCCGGACCGAAAGCATGTACGTCATAGCCCTGACCGACTCGACAAGTCATGATTGGGTACCTCGAAAAACTGCAACGGGTTCGAGTGCCAGGCGCCTCGGAGCGAATTGTCGAGACATAGCATATCGATAGGTGCATAGTGAGCGAGCACCTGGCGCAGCAATTGAGCTGCGCAGCAGGTTGGTCAAGGGACCCATTGGCTACCCTTTTCCGTCAAGATCGCTGCGGCGACCAGCAGATCAGTCGCCGTGGTGACCTTCAGGTTACTACTGTGCCCGGCAACGATACGGGGATGAATCCCAGCATAGCGTTCCATGGCCGAGGCTTCATCGGTAATCTCTGCATCGCCCTGGGCCAGGGCCAGTACCGCAGACAAAGCGCCGCGCCGAAACATCTGTGGGGTCTGTGCCAACCACAATCCAGCCCGATATTCGGTCCGCAACACCCGGTTTTCCGCATCGACCCGCTTCAGGGTGTCATGCAGGGGAATGGCCAAAAGCCCCCCCTCGCCCACACTCGCGCTATCCAGCAGACGGGTAATAGCTGGGCCTGCCACACAGGGACGGGCGGCATCGTGAACCAGAACAAAATCCTCGGCGGCAACCTCGGCAGGCAGTGCGTCCAGGCCCGCCCGTACCGAATCGGAACGCTCAGCACCGCCACTCACCGTACGCACCGGCTTGCCATGGATCTGTGTCGGTACCGGCCATTCGCGGTCGTCCGAGGCCAGAACCACCAGCAACCCCAAAATACGCGGATGCCCGGCCAGTCGCTCCAGGGTATGCCACAACATCGGTTGACCGGCGATCTGCGCGTACTGTTTGGGCTTAGCTCCGCCAAAGCGGCGACTGCGGCCTGCCGCCGGCACTACGCACCAAGCACCGAGGTTCAGGTCAGTGGCCACGGCCGTCCTTGTCGTGGGGTTTAGCCGGCTCAACCACTTGATAAAAGGTCTCGCCAGGCTTGATCAAACCCAGTTCAGACCGGGCCCGTCCTTCAATGGCCTGGTGGCCGCGCTTCAGATCCCTGACCTCGGCCTCCAGTAGCCGGTTGCGCTGTTGCAAGCGGGCATTCTGTGCAGCCTGCCGGGTCACCTGGTTGCGCAGTGAATGCACTTCCCGCATACCACCCTGCCCCCACCACAGGCGACCTTGCAGCAGTATCACCAAAACGATCAGAGTGAGGGCGATCCAGCGCAGCATGATCTCTTGCAACCTCAGTGCGCAGACAATTGCTGAAACGTGGAACGGCCGGCATAGCGAGCCTGGTCACCCAGCGCTTCCTCAATCCGCAGCAATTGGTTGTATTTGCCGATATGTTCACTGCGGCACAACGAGCCAGCCTTGATCTGTCCAACCTTCATAGCCACCGCTAAATCGGCAATCGTGGTGTCTTCGGTCTCACCGGAACGATGCGAAACCACCGCCGCATAGCCAGCCGCAGCCGCCATCCGGATCGTTGCCAGTGTTTCGCTAAGGGTACCGATCTGATTGGGCTTGATCAGGATGGCATTGGCGATTCCTTCTGCGATACCGGCTTCGAAAATATCAGGATGGGTGACAAAGTTGTTATCGCCCACCAGCTGTACCCGTGAACCCAGTTTCATGGTCATCTGCCGCCAACCATCCAGGTCGTCTTCAGCCATACCGTCTTCGATGCTGAGTATCGGATACTCAGCCAGCCAGTCATCGAAAAGCTCAATGAGCTGCTCAGCAGTGAGTCGTTTACCTTCACCCGCCAACTGGTATTTGCCGGTCTCCAGAAGCTCCGATGCGGCCACATCCAGCCCCAACCAGATATCCTCACCAGGGCAATACCCGGCTTTCAAGATAGCCTCAAGAATGGTCTCCAAGGCTTCAACGTTGGAACGCAGATCCGGGGCAAAGCCTCCTTCATCGCCCACCAGGCTAGCCAGACCATGGCCATGCAGCAGCGATTTGAGGGCGTGAAACACCTCACTACCGGCACGCAGGGCCTCATGAAAACTGGTCAGGCCCGCCGGGATGATCATGAACTCCTGGATGTCAACATTGTTATTGGCATGGACCCCGCCGCTGATGACATTCATCATCGGCACCGGGATCGATACCTCCTCGCCCGCGGCCAGATAAGCCCACAAGCCCACACCACGTTGTTCCGCCATCGACCGCGCGGCGGCCAGGGATACCCCGAGCAACGCATTGGCACCGAGATTGGATTTGTTGCCCGAGCCATCCAGTTCGATCAAGCGCTGATCCAGCCCGGCCTGATCGCCGGCATCAAACCCACGCAGGGCAGCAGCCAAAATGGTGTTGACGTTGTCAACTGCCTTGAGCACTCCCTTGCCACCGTAACGGGTCTTGTCACCATCACGCAGTTCGACCGCCTCACGGCTGCCGGTGGATGCCCCACTGGGTATCGCCGCACGGCCTTGGGAGCCATCAACAAGGGTGACATCAACTTCGATGGTTGGATGACCGCGTGAATCAAGGACTTCACGCGCATGCAGGCTGCGGATCTGGGTCATGATGGCTCGGGGTGCTCAGGCAGGGAGGCGAGAACCGCCTGTTCGCGTTCTCGCCCTTGCCAACGCCAACGCCAACGTTTCGCAAACCACCCCACCCCAGTGCGTAATGCCAGGAAGGCAAAGAGTAACAACAGCGTACCCAGGATGGTTGTAAGCATCGCTGTATCAGCGATCTGGGTCCACGGTAGTGTGGATCTGGAAAGTGCTGCTTGATGCATCATTGCCGGTAACAGCTCGTATCGGCCAAGCCCGGCACCAAGCATGCCGCCCAGTACGGCAACCTGTACGGGAAGCAATACCGTCTTACGCCAGGTTCTGTGCTGCCGTATCCGCCGTCGCTGCCGGCGTTCACGCTCCATTCGTTCCCTGCGGCGCATGGTGACCAGAACAGCCATCGCCAAGGTCGGCGTGGGCACTCGGGGAGAATCAGTTGGCTGGGCAGAGTTCATGGTTACACCTCCGGCAATGATACCTCGGGAAAGCCGCTGGCTTTGGTGATGCGGTCCAGTTCACTCAGGGTTGCAAGCAGAGCTTCCATTTTTGCTAGTGGCCAGGCATTGGGACCATCGCTGAGTGCCTGCTCAGGATCAGGATGGGTTTCCATGAATATTCCTGCCACTCCTACGGCTACGGCGGCACGGGCCAGTACCGGTACAAACTCACGCTGGCCCCCTGATGCCGACCCCCGTCCGCCCGGCAACTGCACCGAGTGAGTCGCATCGAACACCACCGGGCAACCGGTATTGCGCATGACCGCCAGCGAGCGCATATCGGAGACTAAATTGTTGTAGCCGAACGAGACCCCGCGTTCACACACCAGCAATTGTGTATTACCCGTCGAACGGGCTTTTTCGACCACGTGCTGCATGTCCCAGGGGGCCAGGAACTGGCCTTTCTTGATGTTTACCGGCCGCCCTGCGGCAGCAACATTGCAGATGAAATCGGTCTGCCGACACAGAAAAGCCGGAGTCTGTAGCACATCGACAACGGCCGCCACTTCATCGAGAGGAGTGTATTCATGAACATCGGTCAGCACGGCAACGCCGATCTGGCGCTTGACCTCATCCAGAATCTGTAGGCCCTGTTCGATACCCGGGCCGCGATGCCCGGCAAGTGAGGTGCGGTTGGCCTTATCAAACGAACTCTTGTAGATAAACGGTATGCCCAGCCGGCGGGTGAGGGCCTGCAGTTCGCCGGCCGTATCCAGCGCCAACTGCCGAGATTCGATCACGCAGGGCCCGGCAATCAGGAACAGGGGTTGATCCAGGCCGACCTCGAAACCGCACAGCTTCATGTTACACCTTCAACCTGCGCCAGCCGTGGCCCTTCGCGCAAGCGCCGGTATTCGCGGGCGGCCCGGATAAACCCGATAAACAGCGGCTGGCCATCCCGCGGGGTCGAGGTGAACTCGGGATGAAATTGACAGGCCAGAAACCAGGGATGCACGGTACGCGGCAACTCGATGATCTCCACCAGCAGATCGTCCATGGACTTGCCGGCAATCACCAAGCCAAGATCCTCGAACTGCTGTCGGTAGCGATTGTTGAATTCGTAACGGTGCCGATGCCGCTCTCGGATAACCTCTTCGGCATACAGCATATGCGCCAGAGTGTCAGGTTTGAGCCGGCATTCCTGCGCTCCCAGGCGCATGGTGCCGCCAAGATCGGACTTGGTACTGCGTTGTTCGAGCTCACCGGCATGGGTGGTCCATTCGGTGACCAGGGCAATCACCGGATGCTCGGTACGTGGGTCGTTCTCGCTGGAGTCGGCCTCAGGCAGGTTCGCAACATGCCGGGCAAAATCAACCACCGCAGCATGCATGCCATAGCAGATACCGAAATACGGAATACCCTGTTCCCGGGCAAACCGCACAGCGTGTACCTTGCCTGCAAAACCGCGCTTGCCGAAACCGCCGGGCACCAGAATGGCGTTAAAGCCTTCCAGATGCGGGGTGACATCCTTGCCCTCAAACAACTCGCTATCAATCCACTCAGCCCGCACTTTAACTTTGTTAT
>CAJXGK010000126.1 GCA_913053815.1 uncultured Rhodanobacteraceae bacterium | reverse complement strand
AGTATCTGGACAAGAGCGTGCGGGGCGAGCCACAGACTGACCAGCCCGGTATACACATAGGCGCTGAGAATTGCCCCCGGCAGCAGACCGAGAAAACTGTCCGCCAGGCGGGTCTTGAACGTTGCACGGGTGATTGGCGCCAGGTCGAAGTACAGATCCAGCAGGCTGGGCCGCAGACGAGGCATGCCAAGACCTACCGTGTTCAGCCCGGTCATGGCAAGAAATACTGTATAGCTGGCGACCAAATCAGCACTGAACCCCTTGCCAAAGGCCAGCAGGTAGATACTCAACATGCCGCCGTACAATACCCAACGGCCCAGCCAACCACGTATTTGCTCATGGGGAAACAGCAAAATGCGCAGCAGCGTACGTTCCCGCACCGGCCCAGGTTGTGCCTGGTAACGGGCGGCACAGCGTTGCAGACGTCGATCATTGCCAACCTCGACCCATTCATTGAAGTGACGCATGAGTTTGTTGGCCGGTAGCGTTGAGCGGGTGCCGGAGCGACGCCCCGGACTGGGCGGCAGAAAGGGCGTTTCAGGTAGGGCTGGGTCGTCGTGAGGGAACAGCCGACGCCACACGAAGCTCAATAGGAGCCCTGCAAGCAGTAATGCCGCAGCCGGCAGCAAGGGGCTGTCCAGCACCCCTACCAACATCTGCAGCAACCATTTAGGTAGCAGGTTGCCAACAATGAACAGCAACCAGAAATACATGGCGCCTCGTACCCCGATACTGCTCAGCAGTGCCCAGGCGATCGCCAGTGCGCCCCCACTCAGGGCCCACCAGCCGGCTTGCCAGCTACTCAGCCAGCCGAAGCGAGCGCTTACATACACCGCCGGCAACAGCCAAAAAACTAGAGCCCAGAGGGTGGCGGCCGTGAACAGGGCTCGACGGAAGTTCGGCAACAGCAGGGTTTCTGGGCGGGCAATAGACTTCAGGGTGAAGCCAGCCAGCATCCACAGGAACCATGCTCCGACTCCGAGTAGAACTAGGACGCCAGCGTTCTTGCCGGCTGGTAAAATAAGAGGCATCAGCAGGCCGAAACCCAGCAGTACCGCAATCGCTGCACTTGCCCAAGGCGCCATGCGCAGGGGCAACAGGGTCAGGCGCATAACCGCTTTCATGCCAGTTCCACGAACAGGTCTTCGAGACTCATGGTTTGCATCGATACCTTGGCATTCTCTCGCTCGGCAAGGGCTTGCAGCATCGGCATGGTGTGTGGGTGACTCCGATCCAGTACATATCGGGCCACCCCGGCCTCAACCCGGGCGGTCAGGGTGCCCGGCAGCTCGGGGGCGGTGTCGAAACGGCCTTCGTTACGTGTCAGTTTGACCTTTTGTAACTGCTCGTGTAGTTCGCGTAACGGGCGGGTAAAGCGGATACGACCATCACGTAGCAGGGCGATATCGGCATCGACGCGCTCCAGATCGGTGGTGATATGGGTGGAAAAGATCACAGTTTTGCCGGGGCGCCGCACCAATGGCAGCAGGGTGGCCAGAAAATCCCGGCGGGCGATAGGATCTAGACTCGCCACCGGTTCGTCCAGCAGCAGCAGGTCGGGGTCGGGGGCGAGCGCCCGAATGATGGCCAGCATCTGCCGCTGTCCTTGTGAGAGGGCGGCGATTTTCTTACCGGTCTCCAGCTGCCATTCCTGGAGCAAACGGCTGACCAAATCCCCATTCCAGTGCCGATAAAAAGCCGCCGTGAAGGAGAGATAGGCGCCGACTTTCATCCATGGAAACAGGTCAAAGCTCTGCGGTACATAGCTGATGCGGTGCAGACGTTCACCACGTGGCTCGTCCATCGGCTGCCCAAGAATCTCGACGCTCCCCGCTGTGCTTGGGGTAAGGCCAAGTAAGCAGCGCAACAGCGTAGTCTTGCCGGCACCGTTACGGCCTAATAGGCCGATGACCTGGCCGGAAGCCACCTCCCAGTCGAGATTCTGCAAGACCTTCTGCTTACCAAAGGTCTTGCACAGTTGGCGCACCACCAGAACCGGCGAGCCCGCTGCCGGGTCATAAGTGGTCGGGATCAGTGGGGTTTCATTGTGAATCGATGACATCCTTGCATATCTCCCTGATATTGCCAATGAATAGGTGTGGCTTTGTTAGACTAGGTAGGTGGCAGAAACTGTGGATGACTTACTTTTGTTCCCCTTATCTGTGGTGTTATTCCCCGGCGGAGGGGTGTCTCTGCGGATCTTCGAGCCGCGCGATCTGCAACGAGTGCGTGAGTGTAGCGAAAAGGACGGCAGCTTTGGTGTCAGTTGGGTTGCGCGTGGCCGGGAGCTTGATAGTGGCGCTAAGCCGGTGGTGGTCGGGACACTGGCCCGAATAGGTGATTTTTATTCCTGCAGTGATGGGGTGCTCGGCATCCGGCTAGAAGGTGAGCAGCGCTTTCGGGCTCTGCAGCCCCGGCAGTGCCCGGACGGCTTGATCCGCGCTGCCGTCGAGATCTGGCCCACCGAAATAACACAGCCGGTGCCGGCCGAATACGGCTTACTGGTGACGATACTTGAGCGCTTGGTCGAACAATTCGCGCCGCCCTGGGGGGATGTTGGGCGCGATCGTTACGATGATGCGGTGTGGGTAAGCTATCGTCTTGCGGAACTCCTGCCTTTTGATGAGGCGGAGCGGCAGATTCTGTTGGAGGCGGTGAGCGCAGCGGATCGCTTGGACAAAATACTGGCACTACTGCCCCAGTTTCAGCGCGAATGAAGGAGACCGACATGGCTGACTTAAAAGGTAAGACCTTATTCATAACCGGAGCCTCGCGGGGCATCGGTCTGGCTATTGGCCGGCGTGCCGCGTGCGATGGTGCCAATGTGGTGATTGCGGCTAAAAGTGTTGTGCCGAACCCGAAACTACCGGGCACGATCCATACCGCTGCCCAAACCATCATTCAGGCCGGCGGCCAGGCGCTGGCTGTGCAGATGGATATCCGTAGTGAGGAAGCGGTACGGGATGCCGTGAAGCAGGCTGTGGCCCGCTTCGGCGGGATCGATATTTTGGTGAACAATGCTAGTGCCATTTGGCTTGCCGGTACGGTGGAGACCCCGGCCAAGCGGTTTGACCTGATGCACCAAGTTAACACCCGCGGTACATTTGTGACCACCCAAGCCTGTTTGCCATGGCTGCAGAAGGCCGTCAATCCGCATGTGTTGATGCTGGCGCCGCCACCGACGCTGGATTCAAAATGGTTCAGAGACCATACCGCTTACAGTATCGCCAAATATGGCATGAGCCTGTGTGTGTTGGGGATGAGTGCGGAGTTCAGTGAGTGTGGCATTGCCGTCAATGCACTGTGGCCGCGCACCGTCATCGCTACCGCGGCCATCGCCATGCTGGGCGGTAAAGTACGAGCCGAGTACTGCCGCCGTCCTGAGATTGTGGCCGATGCCGCACAGGTCATTCTATGCAAGAACTCACGAGATTTCAGTGGCAATTTCTGTATCGACGAGACGGTGTTGCGGGAAACGGGGATCAAGGATTTTGATACCTATGCGGTGCAGCCGGGGCAGCCGTTGCTTGCAGATTTATTTGTTGACGGATAAGCCGTCTCCCTGGTCGGTTTTTCGCAAGCTGTGCTTGTGCAGTGGATCACCGTCTGCGAGGATCAATACTGGATCCCTTTGGAGAAGTGCATGCGATCGCCCCTCGGAGAATCGCCACGTCCGTTCGTGTCTGCTGCGCAGGTTCAGCGTGAATTCACCCTTAAGGCCGTGCTGTTCGGTATTGTCTTCGGGGTTTTGTTTGGTGCGGCCAATGCCTATCTGGGCCTGCGCGCCGGGCTGACGGTCAGTACGTCAATCCCGCTGGCGGTAATTACCGTGGCCATGTTTCGCCTATTGGGGCGGTTTGGTCATGACGGTACGATTCTTGAAGCGAATATTTCCCAGACCACGGGATCTTCGAGTAGCTCGCTGGCCGGCGGGGCTATCTTTACCCTGCCAGCCTTGTTCATGTGGGGTATTCCACCCAGTCTGCTGCAGATGACGCTGCTGGTCCTTGCTGGGGGACTTCTGGGCGTACTATTCATGATCCCGTTACGCTCGTTTCTAATCGTTCGCGAACATGATCGCTTGCCTTTTCCTGAAGGAACCGCTTGCGCAGAAGTCCTGAAAGCAAGTCAGAGTGGGGGTTCGCAAGCAAAGAATGTATTTCTCGGTTTGGCTGTCGGGGCCGGTCTTAAAGCATTGACTTCGTGGCTGCAGGTCATCCCCAATATGATCAGCTTCAAGCTGCCGCTATTAAAAAAGGCCATCATCGGAGTCGATCTGTCCGGTGCTCTGTTCGGGGTCGGCTACATCCTCGGCCCGCGCATTGCTTCGGTTATGGTCGGTGGTGGACTGCTTTCCGCGTTGGTCATTATCCCCGGCCTTGCTTGGTGGGGTGCCGGTCGAGCCATCCCCCTGTATCCCGAAACAGTTCTGCATATTTCTCAGATGAATGCCCCAGAATTGTGGAATCGCTATGTGCGCTACATCGGCGCCGGAGCGGTGGCGACGGCGGGGATCATCACCCTGATCCGCTCCATACCTATGATGCTGGAGAGTTTCCGGGTCAGCCTGAGCCAGTTTCAAGTTCGCTCTGCTGCGGCCAAAGCGGGGAAGGTGCCCCGCACGGAGCGCGATGTTTCACCTAAGGTCCTGCTGATCGGAGTACTCAGCGTCCTGGTTCTGCTTGCCGTGG
This sequence comes from uncultured Rhodanobacteraceae bacterium, assembly GCA_913053815.1. Taxonomy (GTDB): domain Bacteria; phylum Pseudomonadota; class Gammaproteobacteria; order Xanthomonadales; family Rhodanobacteraceae; genus Metallibacterium. The sequence continues at coordinate 1,441 of CAJXGK010000126.1, read as the reverse complement.
TACCGCAAACCCTGGGTACGGTCGGGCCCTTCTGGCATCGGGCGATCGCGGCAATCAGTATCGTGATCTTTGCTTTCTTTTTCGTGACCGTAGCCGCGCGGATCGTCGGCTTGGTTGGGGTCACCTCCAACCCGATTTCCGGCATGACCATTGCAGCGCTACTGGGTACCGCCACGGTGTTTATGCTGTTGGGTTGGGACAGTATGGTGGGTAAGGGCGCGGCCTTGATGGTCGGCTGTGTGGTGGCTATTGCGGCGGGCATATCGGGCGATACCTCGCAGGATCTGAAGACTGGATTCCTGATCGGTGCGACGCCCAGTTATCAGCAAATTGGGCAGCTGGTCGGGGTCTTGAGCTCGGCCATTTTCGTCGCCATCTCCATACTGTTACTGGCCCGTACTTTCGGATTTGGCACTCAGGAGCTGCCGGCTCCCCAGGCAACTCTGATGAAATTGGTTATCGATGGAGTCATGGGCCATTCCCTGCCCTGGGTACTGATCGGTATCGGCGCGGGTATTGCGCTGCTGTGCGAACTGCTGCGGATTCCTTCGCTGGCTTTTGCGGTAGGGGTCTATCTACCCTTGTCGACGATGACGCCGATCTTTTTGGGCGGGCTGCTGCGGGCCTGGTTGACTCGCAAAGGAGACGCGACTGCTCAGGCTCGCATTGACCGGGGTATTTTGCTCGGTTCCGGACTGGTAGGCGGCGAGGGTCTGCTCGGGGTCGGTATTGCCGCGATTGCTTTTGTGCATGGCGCACGTCCTGCGGGGTTCGGAACGGCTTGGGCGGGTTCACCGTTGGGCATCAAGATGGTGGGTGTGGTAGCCCTGGCCGCATTGATTGGTTGGTTCGCCCAGCGGGTGCGGTCGAGTTAACCTTATCAATTCAAATCGGCTTGGAGTGGAACCATGAAGTATTTGCATAGCATGGTGCGAGTACACGACCTGGACGCGAATCTACGCTTCTTTTGCGAAGGGTTGGGCTTAAGTGAGACGCGCCGCAATGACTATCCGCAAGGCGAGTTCACCTTGGTTTTTCTTGCCGCTGAGGAGAGCCCGGAAGCCGAAATTGAACTGACCTGGAACTGGCGTTCCGAGGAGTTTTACGGCAACGCTCGTAATTTTGGGCACCTGGCCTTTGCGGTTGACGATATTTATGCCACCTGTCGCCATTTACAGAAAATGGGGGTCACCATCAACCGGCCACCCCGTGACGGGCATATGGCCTTCGTGCGTTCACCTGAGCTTATTTCCGTTGAATTGCTACAGAAGGGTGAGTCCCTGCCTGTGGCCGAACCTTGGGCCACAATGCCCAATGCCGGCGAGTGGTGAAAGGGGCTTGTCAGACTTGGGGGGTCGTAGCGAGGCGGATGAAAAATCGAGGCCAGTTTTTTGATCTTTTGAGGCGAATAGTGGTTCTATTTAACGATAAAGAGCGAAAA
>CAJXGK010000125.1 GCA_913053815.1 uncultured Rhodanobacteraceae bacterium | reverse complement strand
CGAGACCGCACCGCTCGAAGATCATGCGTTCTGGAATTACGGCATGGAAATGTCGCGCCGATCCCGGGCGCTCAAGTTGTGGATCATGCTCAAACTGCATGGCGTGGACGCCTACCGCCGCGCAATCGCCGACAACATCGCCACCCGCGAATACCTGGATGCCCGGGTGCGGGCCGAAAGTGATCTGGAACTGCTGGCTTCGGGACTCAGTATCAGTTGTTTCCGCTACCACCCGCGGGATGCGGACGCGGGTACGCTGAACCGTCTCAACGCAACGATCCAGCAGCAGTTGCTTGCTACCGGCGGCATCATCCTGTCCCCCACTACGCTCGACGGCCGCTACAGCCTGCGCATCTGCATCGTCAATTTCCGTACCCGGCGCGAAGATATGGACTGGGTAATCGAACACGTCCTGGCGCTCGGGCGCAAAATCGGGAAAGACTGATCCCGCCGCGCCGGCCGGGCGGAATGCGCTTCAATGCCCGGGAACCTCCGCTCAATTGCGTTTCCGTCGAGGAAGAGGCTCAAGTAGTCGGAAGGCACCACCCGGCCCGGGAAAGACGACCGGGCTTTCAAAGCCCGCCTTGCTCACGCTCGCAACACCGAAGAAGTAGTTGTCGATCACCCGATCTTTCAGAATGTAGCGCGATACCTTGCCCACATAGATGGACTGCTGCCACATCGGCGCATCCGTGCGACGCCAGTACACCCGGTAGCCGGCCACATGCGATGCGACAGGTGCCCGCCAACTCACCGTGGTGTCGGGCGACAGATCGCTTGCGATCCGCACCTGTTCGGGCGGCGCCGGCGCCCAGGCCAGGGAGGCGATGGCAACGGCATTGGCAGCGGTCATCTTCGCCAGGTACGGGAAATCCACGAACTTCAGCAAGTCCCCATACTGAATGCCGTTCTCGACCCGGACATCCTGGTGCTGGTGATGCCAGTTTTCGTGCGCCTCGTTCATGCGCACCGCGGGGAACCCGTCCTTGTTGAACGCCATCTGGTCGCCGCCGCGGTGAACTCGATCCTGGCGATACATGAGCATGAGATGCAGATTCGGAATGTAGCGATTCGTCAAGCGCACGATGTAGCGGGCCACATTGCGCGAAGGAGAATCCACGAAACCGCCGACGTAACGCAACGTACGCAACTGCTGTGCAGTCAACCCCTGGCGCACGCCTTCGGAAAACAGGCGCCCGGTGGTGTTGTCGACCACGCCGTCGCTGCCGTGGGTATTGCCGATCATGTCGTTGTTGATATCGACTTCCACATTCCAGTGATGCGCCCGCGCATAATCGGCAATGATCCGGCCCCCGTACAGACCCTGTTCTTCGCCGGAGTCGGCGGAATACACAAGGGTTGCAGCAAAGTGGTAATGGGAGAGAATCCGTGCCACCGTGATCAGGGCGGAAATACCGGAGCCGTCGTCATCCGCACCCGGTGCATTTGCGGTTGCATTCATCACGTTGCTCACGCGCGAATCGAGATGTGCCGTCATCACGATGACCCGTTGGGGATCACTGCGACCGCGAAGAATGGCGACGATGTCCATCACCTGGGTGGGTTTGGGAATCCACTCGCCGGTGATGATTTTGCTAGGAGTAGCGATTTTAAGACAGTTACCGCAGGCTTTAGAAATGCCCTCGAATTGAGCCTTGATCCAGCGCCGTGCGGCACCTATACCGCGATGCTTGGATTGGGTATCTGACATAGTCTGCCGAGTGCCGAAATCAACCAGTCGTTGCAAGGTTGTCTGCAGCCGGGAGGCACTGACTTCATGGGATATGCTGTGCAGAACCGGATGCTCAATCGGTGGCGGTGAGGCCACAGAACCGGCCATCGCACCAGCACTGAACACGAGGAGGGCGACGAGTACGGTTCTGCTAAGCATGGCGTAATTCCCAGGGTAATTGGCTAACCATTACGCAGCCGTCAGAATAGTGCAAGCCGGGGTCGCCGCAGAATACCAGCACTCTGCATCACAAATGGAGGGTCAAGCCAGAGCAAGCCGCCAGTGTCCCCATTCGAAAATGCCTGGAGGCGTTCAGTTGCGCATGCCCACACCGCGGCGCAACAGCATGATGCAGGTAGCACCGAGAATGGCCACGAAGCCCAGCATTACGGCGAAGGAGGGGAGCAGCGTAATATCGCCCGCACCCAGCATGCCCTCACGAAAGGCACTGACCATGTACAGGATTGGATTGGCATGGGAGATCTGCCGCCATGGAGAAGGCAGCATATCGACAGAATAGAACACCCCGCCAAGATAGGTCAGTGGGGTCAGAACGAAGGTCGGAATGATGGCAATATCATCGAATTTGCGGGCAAATACCGCATTGATGAAACCAGCCAGTGCGAACACAATTGAGGTAAGGATAGCGGTGAGCAGAGTGATCGCAATGTGGTGCATTTGCAGATGCGTGAACAGCAGCGAGATACCCAGTACCAGCGTGCCCACCGTCAGTCCGCGCAACATAGCTCCAGACAGGTATCCACATAAGATGACCCATGGCGGCATCGGTGAGACCAACATTTCTTCAATGTAGCGGCCAAACTTGGCGCCGAAGAATGAACTGGTCATGTTGCCGTAGCTGTTGGTGATGATGCTCATCATGACCAGGCCGGGGGTGATGTATTGCATGTAGCTGAAGCCGTGCATTTCACCAATTCGGCGGCCGATCAGGGTGCCGAAGATGATGAAGTACAGCGTCATGGTGATGGCCGGCGGCATCAAGGTTTGCCCCCAGATGCGCAGGATGCGGATGACTTCGCGATGGGCGATGGTACCTAGTGCGACCAGGTTGCCGCGTCCATTCATGCAGACATCTCGGTATTGCCGGTCAGGCGCATGAACAGTTCTTCAAGACGATTAGTTTTGTTGCGCATGGATTTCACGGTAATGCCAGCGGTAGTAAGGGCTGCAAACAGCCGGTTCAGATCAAGGGTGCGAGGTAGATCGGCTTCGAAGGAGCGTTTGTCGATAAGGCGAAATTGAATTTCATCCACCTGGGGAAATGACCCCAGGTCGGCTTCGCAATCCATCACGAAAGTTTCCATATCGAGCTGAGCAAGCAGGCTGCGCATATCGGTGTTTTCAATAATGCAGCCGTGGTCGATGATGGCAATGTTATGGCAGAGATTCTCGGCCTCCTCAAGATAATGCGTAGTGAGGATGACCGTGGTGCCGGCGTGGTTGATGGCCCGCACAAACTTCCACATGGAACGGCGGATCTCGATATCGACGCCGGCGGTGGGTTCATCAAGGATCAGCAGTTTAGGCTCGTTCATCATCGACCGGGCAATCATCAATCGGCGTTTCATGCCTCCGGAAAGTGTTCGAGCCGGTAACTCGGCTTTGTCCCAGAGTTTCAGTTCCCGCAGATAGCGCTCAGCGCGTTCTTGGGCCACGGAACGACGGATGCCATAGAACCCAGCCTGTTGGACACAAATATCCAGAGGCTTCTCGAACTGGTTGAGGTTAATCTCTTGGGGGACGATACCGATCATCGCCATCGCTTCGCTGCGGTGTTTGTGGATTGATATGCCAAACACTTCCGCATCACCACCGGTGCCGTTGACTAAAGAACTGACGATGCCAATCAGGGTTGACTTACCGGCACCATTAGGGCCGAGCAGGGCAAACAGATCACCGGTGGGAATCTCCAAGGACACACCCTTGAGAGCTTCGACTCCATTGGAATAGGTCTTACGCAGGTTGCGCAAGACCAAAGCAGGGACTTGACTCATCGACTGGGCGGCGCGGAGCAAAGTGGCTAGTATATCCGGTTGATCGCGAACTATCCGCCGCGAGAGGTCCATGATTCAACACTTTACTCTGCGTTTGGTGCAGAGCCTGATGCTTGCCCCCACCGTTCGTCATTTCGCGTTCGAACGCGTTGATGGTGAACCGCTACAGTTTCAGCCCGGCCAGTTCATCCAGATCCATTTCAGCTATCCGGACGGCAAGCCCACCAAGCGCAGCTATTCCATCGCCACGTTGCCCATCGCTGCTCTTGGCAGCATATCGCGTATCGAAATCGCAGTCAGTTTTGTGCCCGGCGGGGCGGCATCCGATCTGCTGGAACACCTTATGGTCGGTGATACCGTTGCGGCCAGCGGCCCATATGGACGCTTTGTCCTGTTCAACCAAGACCGCAATCGGCGCTATCTGTTGGTTGCCACCGGTACCGGAATAACTCCGTACCGGGCTATGCTGACTCACCTGGAAGCGATGATGCAGCAACGTGAACTCGAAGTGGTTCTTTTGTACGGCGCCCGTAACCCAGAGGAACTGTTGTATGACAAAGAGTTTGCAGCCTTTGCCAGGGAGCATCCAGGCTTTCGTTTCGTGCCCTGCCTGAGTCGGCAGATGCGTAGTTGTCCTGGTCCGGATGAGCGTCGCGGCTATGTACAAGCAGTACTGCCGGAGTTCGATCCCAACCCCGAGGGGGATATCGTCTATCTTTGCGGCAATCCGAATATGGTCGATGCAACCTTTGCCACGCTGAAAGAAGCCGGTTTTCCGGTTGCGCATTTGCGTCGGGAAAAGTACGTATCAGCCCGCTGAAATCCCCATGTCAACATTTTTTAACAAAATTGTAATCAAGCCGAAGCCCCCTCTGCATCCTGATATAACATCCATTAAATGCTATACGGGTATAAGGAACTGTTGGGTCGTGCGGACCCGGTAGGCAAATGCCTGTTTCCTTGGAAGTATTATTGATGCGTTGTTCCCGAGTCAGTGTGATCGTCTTGTTGTTGGGGAGTTTTCTACTGATCGCCCCAGCCGCCCAGGCATGCAATATTCGTAGCTCAACCGTACGTTCCGGAGAAAACCTTGGCCAATTGTTTGGCCACTGGGGCGTGGGTCGTAGTGATGCCTTTGTCTGGGGCCGCAAAGTCAGTCGCCGCATGCGGTTGAGCACATTGCACCCCGGTGACCGTGTTGAGGGCTGTCTGAAACATACCCGTCACGGATTACGACTGCGGGGGGTGCGGATCGTGCACGCCCACCACCGGGGGGTGATCAACGTTGATTGGCCGGGTGCTTGGCGCCGCCAACTGGCTAGATCTCGGCAGGCACATCTAGATGATGTGAAATGGAAATCTGCTGTACCAGCCGTCATCCCCAGCGGCCAGCCGAAGCTGCTCAGTTTCATGGTGGCCCATTCCCTTACGGTGGATTTAGAAGACCATCACGTCAAACCGTTAATGGCCGACGCCATCCGTGATTGGCTGCACCACGACAGCCATCTGTCCCAGCCCCTGCCCGCGGGCACCCTGGTACAAGCCCTTTTTATACAGCCTGCCGGGATAGCCTTACCGGTACTGGTACGCATTCTTGTCTATGATGCCGGCCAAGAACATACGCTCTATCGATTCATTGATACGCATGGTCGCATGCTGATTGTTGATACCCATGGCGAAGCCATGTTGCCCATGCTGGTGCGCCCCGCGGTGTCCTTCTCACGGATCAGTTCCGGCTGGGGCTGGCGGATTCATCCGATTCTGCATCGACCGGAGTTTCACAAGGGCATCGACTATGCGGCCCCAATGGGCACACCGGTAAAGGCCGTTGCCGATGGCTGGGTTCGATACTATGGCTGGCATGGTAATTACGGACGGATGGTCGAACTGCAACATGCTCCCGGTTTCGATTCCCGTTACGGGCATTTGCTGCGCTATGCGCGAGGTCTGCATGACGGAGAGTTTGTACATGCCGGTCAGGTGATCGGCTATGTAGGCAGTACCGGACTTTCCACCGGGCCGCATCTTTATCTCGAACTGTGGCTCAATGATCATCGCGTTGATCCGATACGCGCTCATGTAATTCAACCCGTACAGTTGCATGGGGCGGAATTAAAGCGTTTCGAGCAGGTCCGCAGCCATGTTCGGCGTCTGTTGGATGCAGAGGCTTCGATTGCTGATAAAACCAAAGCCGCCTCGGATTAACGGTTATTCCTGACGCGGCATGGTGGGCAACCGTGCCTTTTTGGTGATCTCACCTACGCCCGCCGTCCTCTCTTTTGTCATTCCCGCGCAGGCGGGAATCCACTCGGCCCGGAACACGTTTGAGGTTCCAGCGGATATCGGACGGTGTCGCCAGACCGTGGATCCCGGGTCTGCACTTCGTTTCGCCCGGGATGACGAGACAACAGGAGCCCCGTAAAGGTACAGGGCTCCT
>CAJXGK010000124.1 GCA_913053815.1 uncultured Rhodanobacteraceae bacterium | reverse complement strand
TGCGGTTTGTGCCTTACCGCATCCACGGAGTGGATTCCCGTTTACGCGGCATGACGAGAAAAGGTTGGGGTACCGTAAAATATCTGGTCATCCCGGGCGACGACCCGGGATCCAGCGTGCGGTCGTAACACGACCAGCGGGCCGTGTAGCAGGTTTGTCGAGGTGCCCTCATGTCCCCATTGCGGTAACACTTGCCGTTACAATGTCGCCTAACAGACTACCGAGAGGCTGATATGACACGCCCTCGGTTCCTTTCTTTGTGTTCAGGATCGCATACCGTGATCAAGGTTTCCGTACCCGATCTGACTGCTGCCCAGGTGTTGGTGGTGGGTGATGTGATGCTCGACCGATACTGGCATGGTCCGGCCGCGCGGATCTCCCCTGAGGCCCCGGTGCCGGTGGTGCGGGTGGAATACGAGGAGGATCGTCCGGGTGGGGCCGGCAACGTAGCTCTGAATGTTGCGGCACTGGGCGGCCGAGTCACTTTGTTGGCCGTGACCGGTGAGGATACCGCCGCCCAGACGCTGACTCGAAAGCTTGAGGCCGCAGACGTGCAGTGTGCGTTCCAGCAGGTCGCCAACGCCCCGACCATCACCAAGCTGCGAGTGCTGTCGCGCCATCAGCAGTTGCTGCGCATGGATTTCGAGCAGGGTTTCGATGGTTTTGACACCCAGGCCTTGCAGGCTCGGTTTAGCCAGCTGCTCGATACGGCGCAAGCGGTGGTGCTGTCGGATTATGGCAAAGGCACTCTGCGTGAAGTGCAAACATTGATTGCCACGGCCCGCCAAGCCGGGTGTGCCGTGGTGGTAGACCCTAAGGGGGGTGATTTCTCCCGCTATCGGGGGGCTTCGCTGGTGACCCCCAACCTGGCCGAATTCGAGGCGGTGGTCGGGCCTTGCGAGAATGAGGCAACTCTGGTGCAACGGGGCCTGGAACTGTGTCAGTCCTGTGCCATCGATGCCTTGCTGATCACCCGTGGCGAACACGGTATGAGCTTGTTGCGTCGCGGAACACCCGAATTGCATCTGCCAGCCATGGCCCGTCAGGTCTATGACGTTACCGGGGCCGGCGATACCGTGGTGGCCACCCTGGCGGCAGCCCTGGCGGTGGGTGAATCGCTACCTCAGGCCGTGGCTCTGGCCAATCTCGCCGCGGGTATCGTGGTCGGCAAGCTCGGTACCGCTACGGTCAGTGTGGCCGAATTGCAACACACTCTGCGCCACAAGTTTGATATGCCCAGTGGGGTGGTCGATGAGGCCTCGTTACGGGCGGGGGTGGATGCCGCACGGGCGCGTGGCGAACGCATTGTCATGACCAACGGGGTGTTCGATATCCTGCATGCGGGACACGTCAGTTATCTGCAGCAAGCGCGCCAGTTGGGTGATCGCCTGCTGGTTGCGGTCAACGATGACGCCTCGGTACAGCGCCTGAAAGGCCCGGGGCGTCCGGTCAATCCATTGCCACGACGCATGGCCGTGTTGGCGGCACTGCAAGCCGTGGATTGGGTGGTGCCGTTTGCCGAGGACACCCCGGCACGGTTGATTGGCGAGATTTTGCCGCAGGTACTGGTCAAGGGGGGTGACTACCGCTCCGACCAGGTAGTGGGCCGGGCGGTGGTTGAGGCGGCGGGTGGGCGCGTGGCGATTCTGCCCTTCGAGGAGGGCTGTTCGACCACGGCACTCATTGACAGCATTCGTTCCAGAACTGACGGCCCGGGGCCGGGGAGTACAAGCAAGTGATTATTGTTACCGGCGGGGCCGGATTCATTGGCTCCAACCTCGTCAAGGCACTCAATGCCCGCAGTATCGATGATATCCTGGTCGTCGATGACCTTGAGGACGGGGTGAAGTTCCGTAATCTGGCCGATTGTGAGATCGCCGATTATCTGGACAAGGATGATTTCCTATCCCACCTGCAGGCGGGCAAGGATTTTGGCCGGGTCCAGGCGGTCTTCCATCTGGGAGCCTGTTCCAGCACCACCGAGTGGGACGGGCGCTACATGATGCGCAACAACTTCGAGTATTCGAAGGTGTTGCTGCATTGGTGCCAGCAGCATGGCAGCGCCTTCCTGTACGCCTCCAGCGCAGCGGTTTATGGCGGCAGCAGCGTGTTTCGAGAGGAGCGGGCGGTGGAGCGGCCGCTGAACGTCTACGGCTACTCCAAGTTTCTCTTCGACCAGTACCTGCGTCGGCATATGGCCGGCTTCACCAGCCAGGTTGCCGGGTTTCGCTACTTCAACGTGTACGGCCCGCGCGAGCAACATAAAGGCAGCATGTCCAGTGTGGCCTTGCACTTCGACCAGCAGCTGGGCACCGGTAAATCGGTGCGCTTGTTCGCCGGCTGTGACGGCTATGCCGATGGCGAACAGCGTCGCGATTTCGTTTATGTGGGGGATGCTTGCGCCGTCAATCTGTGGTTTTTAGAGCATCCGGAGATTTCCGGTATCTTCAATCTCGGTACCGGGCGTTCGCAGTCGTTCAACGATGTCGCCCGTGCCGTCATCGCCTGGCATGGTCATGGGGAGATCGAATACATCCCCTTTCCGGAACCGTTACGCGGCCGCTACCAGAGCTTTACCCAGGCCGATATCAGTGCCCTGCGAGCTGCCGGTTACGACGCCGCATTCAAAACGGTCGAACAGGGCGTAGCGGAATACATGGCCTGGCTCAACCCTGGGCAGAGCGGGTAACACCGGCTGCGAATCAGCTTACAGATCGAACCAATCTATTGGAGTCCATACCTCACCCCTAACCTACGCGTGGCGGCGCTGGATGATGCCGGGGTGGGATGACGAGCAAGGTGACGGATACCCAAGACCACGGGTGTCAAAAAAATTCCGTCATCCCGGGCGCCGACCCGGGATCCAGGGTGAGCTTCGTGAATCCCAACGTGGTGAGGAGTGCCGGGGTGCCCACCGCAGGGGGGTGGAAGCTTATAGCCCCGGACCCGGAGCGTTGATGGATGCGGTTCGTACCTCACCCCATCTTACGGACTTGTCGTGGTTCGTGGTGTGTGAGTCAGGAGACATGGGTTGGGGTGTCCTGCCTCTACGACGTGACGGTGACGCTGGGTGGCACCCGGCTGCTGCCTGTTACGGCTCGGAGCCGTGTGAGAATGGCCTCATTGTCCGAAGCGGCGTTGCCGCTGTTGATAGGTACGGACAGCCCGGTAGAAATCGATTTTTCGGAACTCCGGCCAGTTGACGTCGCAGAAATAGAACTCACTGGAGACACTTTGCCAGAGTAAAAAACCGGATAAGCGGAATTCCCCACTGGTTCGGATAATGAGGTCAGGGTTGGGAAGGGCGACGGTGTAGAGATGCTTATCGATCGCCTCCGGGGTAATGGCCTCAACGATCGCGTCCAGTGGGTCGCCCTCGGTGATTTGTTGGCGGATCAGGTCCCGCACGGCATCGGCAACCTCCTCTCGCCCTCCATAGGCAATGGCAATAGTTACCGTCAGAGCGTCGTAGCCTGCGGTCGCCTCTTCAGCTGCGCGAATGACGGCAGCGGTCGATGGAGGCAACAGGTCAAACCGACCCACAGCCCGTATGCGGATACGAAGTTGGTGAACTAAAGGAGTCTGGGTCAGGGAGGCGATTTTTGCCTCGACCGCAGCAAAAATGGCAGCAACTTCGCTCGGTGACCTTTGCAAATTATCGATCGAGCAGACCCACAAAGTTACCGCCGTGATTTCGAGCTCAATGCACCAAGCAAGCACGTCGTCCAGTTTCTGAGCGCCCAGTTTGTAGACCTGTCGCGGATCGTTGAACCCCTGCTTGAGTGCAGATCGACGGTTGCCGTCAAGGATAATCCCAATATGTTGGGGAACGAGCCGTCGGCGAATCTGTCGTCGTAAGCGCCGTTCATATAATTGGTAGAGCAAGTGAATCATTGGATAATCCTACGCACCCGGTTCAGCCGGGTTCCGTCAGGCTCCTTGTGATGGCCTGCTTGTTGAGGAGAACAGGCGTCATATCCTGAAACATCGTACTCGACCTCGCCTGCCAATGGACCGTACCTATCGATGGCGTGTCCATGAGGTGTATGGCCTGCCCGTGGGAAGTACGCCGTCACTCTTTCCAGTAAGCCGGCCCCCTCTGCAGACATGCTCATGCAGTCCGCGGCCGATTACGGTTCCCATTCTCGACAGGGGTCCGGTTTCTGCGGGCTGCTGCCGGGCCCATCGGTGGCGCTGACCCTCCCTGCCATGAATCCGGGTTGCGGTGATGGGGTTCCTGATGGGGTGGTTCTGACAAGTCATTGTTTCGTCGGGTTTTTGCAATACACTATGATATAGAAATAGAGCGATTTTTGTGAAGCCAATGTTTATATTATGGGCAATTCTTCTATAGCCTTGCTTGAATAGTATGCTAGTATCCGCTGTCCAGAGGGGGAGGATGTTGCTCTCCGTCGAGTGATACAAAATGCTGTGCTGGGTGCCGATGGATTTTTGATTGATTACGGGGGGTCTGCCGCAACGCGGGCTTAGAACAAGGATGCGAACAGGTATTTTGCAAACGTATTCAGCTGGGTTCAATCTGCTGGCACGTATTCTGGATATCGCCGCAGTGCTGCTGGGTGGCTTGAGCGGGTCGATGTTTCGATTTCGGGGCTGGGATCCGCCCTCTTTGGCCTACGGCGAAGTGCTGCTGCTGGCAGCGGTATTGGCGGTGCTGATCTTCCCGCATCTTGGTGTGTATCGTTCCTGGCGAGGACAAAATCTGCTGGCGCCAATTGTACGGGCACTGCTGGCCTGGTCGCTGGTGTTCGTCACGACTCTGCTGTTGCTGGTAATGCTCAAGGGTGACGGCGCGCTGTCACGCTTGTGGATGGTTTATTGGTTCGTTCTCACCGGGTTACTGTTGGCCTTGGCGCGCTGGGCCATCTATGCTCTGCTGCACTGGGTACGCCGGTGGGGTTTCAATCATCGCCAGGTACTCATCATCGGTTGTGGCAAGCAGGCTGGGGATCTGTTGCGTCATACCCGTGACGCTGCATGGGCCGGGTTCGATGTAGCCGCGGTGTTCGATCCGGGCGATGGGCCTTGCGATCTCCTGGATAGGCCGGTACGGCCGCTGGATACCCTCGCTGAATTTGTCCATGGGCATCGCATTGATGAGATCTGGATCAGTCTTTCCATCGCCCAAACCCCTAAGTTGCACACCATCCTCGAGTATCTACGCAACTGTCCGGCCAACGTGCGTTACGTGCCCGACATGCTGGGCTTATTTCTGCTCAACCACGGGATTTCCGAACTTCTGGAAACCCCCATGATCGACCTCAGTACTACCCCCATGCAGGGCTACAACCGGCTGGTCAAGGGCTTCGAAGATCGGGTGCTGGCCACCATCATTCTGCTGTTGATCAGCCCGTTGATGGGGTTGATCGCCATCGGTGTGAAACTCAGTTCGTCGGGGCCGGTATTGTTTCGCCAATACCGGCACGGCTGGGGAGGGTGCAGAATTGAGGTATGGAAATTCCGCACCATGTACGTGCACCGGGAAGCCGGGGGCAAGGTAACTCAAGCACACCATCATGACCCACGCATCACGCCGTTGGGCAGATTTCTACGCCGGACCAGCTTGGATGAATTACCACAGTTCATCAATGTATTGCAGGGCAGCATGTCTATTGTGGGGCCACGTCCACATGCCATTGAGCACAACGAAATTTACCAGCAGATCATCGCGCACTACACGATGCGACATAGGGTCAAGCCTGGCATCACCGGTTGGGCACAGATTAACGGCTGGAGGGGTGAGACCGATACGGTCGACAAGATGCGTAAGCGTGTCCAGCACGATTTGTACTATATCGAAAACTGGTCGCTGGGTTTCGACCTGCGGATCATCTTTCTCACCTTGATCCGGGGCTTCGTCGATAAAAACGCCTATTGAACACCGTCGCACCATGAATGCCTATCTCATTTACCGAACGCAGGTCCGGAAAACAGAAGAATGTGCTTTCTTTTTTTGTCGTTTCCAAGTATTTATAAAAGGCCCGGCGTGTGAGGGATTTGTGCGATCCGGCATTTCACCAGGAGGTTCTTTAGGTGCTTGATAAGTTGTTGCGGCCGTCGTGCCGCCGTGTCTGCCGGGGACTGTTGCTCGTCATTGCGTCGATACTGCTGGCCGCCTGCGCGCAGACTCCATCGCGGCCGCGGGGCAGCGTCACCCGCAGGAAATCGAAGTCCGCT
>CAJXGK010000123.1 GCA_913053815.1 uncultured Rhodanobacteraceae bacterium | reverse complement strand
GGTGGTACCCGTAGACCTCATCATCGCCGGCTGTCCACCCCCGCCGCTGGCGATCGTGCAGGGTCTGTTGCTCGCCGCCGGGCAGTGGCAATCGGGGCAAGACAGTGAGGCCCCCGAGTCATGACTTGGTTCACCACCGCTTTCGCCGCTCTGGCCGCGAGCATCATAGTGGCCTGGATTTCGCCGGCCCGGGCGCTCTCTCGGGTGAGCGGCTGTGCTTTTCTCGCGGCGAGTGGATTGGTGCTTGTCACTGGGGTAGAGGCCATAGCAGCCGGCGGCACTACCGTTTTCCTTGGCCCCCTCGCGTTATTGGAGCCGATCGGCTTTACGCTGAACCCGCTACGGGGGTTATTTCTCATTGTCACCGCCGTGGTTTTCATGGCCGCGACACCGTTGCTGGTTGGCGACGCGGCCCGGTACCCACGTCATCGGGCGGCGCTGTTTCTCACCCTGGTCGCGATACTGTATGCTGGTATGCTCGCATTCTTCACTGCGGCCGACATGGTGTCTTTCATCTTCTTCTGGGAAATCAGCGCGTTGGCGATTTGGGGGTTGATTACCTTTCACACTCGGGAAGCCCGCCCGGTCGCGGCGGGTTATCTGACGTTGATGTTGAGCGAAGCCGGAACGTTGGCCGGCATGGCCGGCCTTTTTCTGCTCGCCTCCCACGCACAGAACACGGCATTGTCATCGATCGTGACGGTTGCGGATCAACTGCCGGCGGACACCTTGTGGGCCGCTTTTCTGCTCACCTTCTTCGGCTTCGGCGTCAAGGCCGGTATTGTGCCGGTCAATGCATGGCTCTCCGAGGCGCATGGTTCGGCCCCGCGATCGGTTTCACCGATTCTTTCCGGCGCGACGCTCAACCTCGGCGTGTTTGCACTGTTGGTCATCGATGGCCCGATTGCGATCCGTCACCCACGGATGGCGCTGCTGGTTCTTTTCGTCGGTGCGGCGACGGCGTTGACCGGTATCGTCTATGCGCTTACCGAGCGCGATCTGAAACGGCTGCTTGCGCAAAGTTCGATCGAAAACCTGGGGATTGTGGTAGCGGCGTTGGGGGCGGGCTTTGCCTTCGTTGCGCTGGGCCACCCGGTGCTCGGTGGTATGGCGCTGGTGGCCGGGCTCTACCACATGCTCAACCACTCCGCCTACAAGACTTTGTTGTTTGTGGGAGCGGCTGGCATCGACCAAGCGACCGGCACCCACGACCTGGATCGGTTGGGTGGGCTCATGCGGCGCATGCCTGTGTTTGCCACCGCCTTTCTCATCGGTACGCTGGCAATCGCCGCACTACCGCCCTTCAACGGCTTCGTCAGCGAGTGGTTGCTGTTCGAATCGCTGTTGCGGGTGGTGGAAATCTCCTCACAACCGGTGCGCGCCATCTTCGCACTTTCAGGGGCGATGCTGGCACTGACTGTGGGGCTCGCACTGACCTGCTTCGTCATGCTGGCCGGCTCGGCGCTGCTCGGGAGACCGCGTTCCGGAGCGGTCGCCGCGGCGGCACCGGCACCGGCAAGTGCGACCGTTCCGATGTGGGGGCTCATCGTGGTCTGTTTCGGGCTTGGGGTGCTCGCCACCGCGGTGATTCCGCTGCTGGGCGATCTGGTTCGCCCGTTGGCCGGCGCCGACCCTACTGAGGCACTGGTCCCGGCCTTCTTCGGCACCCCCCGGGGCTTACCCGCGGGGCTAGTCACCGACCTGGCGGGGATCGGTGCCGAAGTCGGGCGCGGGGTACTGCCCCTGCGTTCTCTGGTGGTAGTGCATTCGGGCGGTGCGGCCACGCCGGTGGTCTTTGCGATGTCCACCGCGCTTGCATTCGCAGTGATCGTCCTTTTGCTGCTGAGCATCTGGGGTGTAACACGCCTGCTGCGTCGGCGCCGCACCCGTCGCGTCGGCGTCTGGGACGCCGGCCTGCCGTGCCTGCAACCGCAGATGGGCTACACCGCCACCGCCTTCTCCGCCCCCGTGCGGGTGCTTTTTGAGTCGTTATTGCGCCCCGTTGTGCAAGAGCGACAGCACTCTCAAGGCAGCTTTCGCATCGGTCTCGAACGCAAAACACGCATGGTCCACTTTGTGGACCGTCTATTTTTGAACCCGGTATCCTGCGCGGTGAAAGCAATCGCACGGTCACTGGCCTGGTTGCACCAAGGTGCCGTCACGCTCTATGCCACCTGGGTGCTGGCAGCATTGTTCGCTGCACTGATGGCCATGAAATTCTCCTTAGGATAAAACATGAAATCATGAGAGGTTGCCTCAAAGCAACTTTCCTTCGCTATGGCTCCTGTTCTCGGACAGTCTCTTAGATATATCTACTTTAGTATCAGACGAATGCGGTACAATCTTCAGCTGTGATCACGGGTGGGTTCACGATGACTGACACAGTGCTGGTTACAGTATTACAGTACTAACAGTGTGCCCGTATTGTTAAAAGCCCCGTATTGTTAAAAGCGGATAAGTTTGTCGCTCAAGTCGTAGTTCACCAGCAGAGAAAGGCCAACGAGTTTCCTACGCAGTGCGAACGTTCAAAACGGTTAATTTGCCGATAAAAGACTTTTTTTCCAGCCTGCGACGGCGCTGGTATGTACTGGCCCATGATGGCTTGATGATAGCCGCTGCCTGGTTAATCGCCTACTGGTTTCGCTATAATCTCTATCCTATTCCAGAGATTTTTTTGCACCAGGCCACGGCACTTCTTCCCTTGGTGGTTGGTGTTCATCTGCTGACATTGCTGTTCTTCGGAGTACATCGGGGACTGTGGCGCTTTATTTCTCTGTCTGACCTGGTGCGTTTACTGCAATCGGTGGTTGTGGGTACGGTCCTGGTTTCGTTGATCCTGTTGTTCGTTTATCGTTTGCAATATGTGCCACGATCAATTCTGGTGCTGCATGGTATTTTTTTAGGCCTGTTGTTGGGGTTGCCGCGGGTTCTGTATCGGTTGGTCAAGGATCGGCATATCGCCAGCCGGGATCAGAAAAAGGTGTTGATTGTTGGTGCTGGCCAGGCAGGAGAAATGCTGGTTCGGGATATGTTGCGGGCTTCGCCACGTCAATATGAGCCCATGGCATTTATCGATGATGATCCGCACAAATTGGGCAAGGAAATTCACTGTATTCGGGTCATGGGTGGAGCCTCAATGATTGCTGAACTGACGGCCCGGTGGGAGATCGATCTGGTGATGATCGCGATGCCCAGCGCTACATCATCCCAGATGCAGCGGATTGTTGGACTGTGCAATCATTGCGGTGTCGTTTTTCGAACGCTACCGTTATTGCAGGAAATTGTCAGTGGCAAGGCGACCTCGAGTGATATTCGCGATGTCAGAATTGAGGATTTGCTGGGTCGAGAGCAAGTGCAACTGGACTGGTCCTCAATTTGTGAAGGACTGGCACAAAAACGCATCCTGGTCACCGGTGGTGGTGGCTCGATTGGTAGTGAGCTGTGTCGCCAGTTGGCTCGACTGGAGCCGTCTGAACTGGTGATTGTTGATAGCAGTGAATACAACCTGTATCGAATTGAATACGAACTCAGGCAATACGAGTCGCTGCAATGTCGGGCCCATTTGATCGACATCAATGACAGAACAGCAATGCGGCAACTTTTTGGCCAGCAGCGACCACAGGTGGTATTTCATGCTGCGGCCTATAAGCATGTGCCGTTACTCGAGCAACAGGTACGCCAGGCAGTACGCAATAATATACTTGGTACCCGTGAGGTAGCTGATCTGGCCGCAGCGTATGGGGCCGAAACGTTTATTTTGATTTCGACCGACAAGGCAGTACAGCCTTCCAGTGTTATGGGCAAGACCAAGCGAGCTGCAGAGTTGTATCTGCAAATACAAGCGCAGCGATCAATAACCCGTTTTGTTACGGTTCGTTTTGGTAATGTTCTGGGGTCGGCCGGTAGCGTGGTACCCTTGTTTGCCCGCCAGATCAAGCAAGGAGGCCCGGTCACGGTCACCCATCCGGATGTTGAACGTTATTTCATGACTATCCGTGAAGCCTGTCAATTGATCCTGCAGGTTAGTACCATGGGGAAGGGCGGCGAAGTTTTTGTTCTGGAAATGGGCGAGCCGGTCAATATCCATTTTCTCGCCAGGCAAATGATCCGTTTGTCCGGGAAAGTCCCGGAAAAGGATATTACGATCACGTTTACGGGGTTGCGAGAAGGGGAGAAAATGACCGAAACTCTGTTTCAGGATAATGAGTTTCTGGACAAGACCGAAAATGAAAAAATCTATCGGGCACGTTGTCAAAATGCCAGAAACCAAACGATCCATGATCGATTCGAGCAGGTGATCAGCGCTTGTGATCGCGAGCCACAACGGCTGATAGCATTACTTGACCTGCTGGTGTCTGAAATGGATCCTCAACCATTGAACCTGGAGCCTAAAGCAAGGATGATTAAACATGGCTGAAATCGCAGTAATCGGTGGCAGTGGTCTGTATAAATTACCGGCGCTCAAGGTATTGGGGCGTGAAGTGGTGCGTACCCCATTCGGGGATCCTTCCACGGCCTTGCTGCGCGGATTGTTGGCTGGGCAGGAGATCATTTTTTTGCCTAGGCATGGGTATGGACATACGATTGCACCACACAAAATCAATTATCGAGCCAATATCTGGGCCTTGCATGAACTGGGTGTCAATGCAATCTTTGCTGTGAATGCAGTGGGTGGGATACGCTCTGACCTGCAGACCGAGAGCCTGGTTGTCCCTGATCAAATACTTGATTACACCTATGACCGTTGCCACACTTTTTTCGATTCGGGTCCGGATTCACCACCGGTACACGTCGATTTCAGTGACCCTTATAGCTTGCGGGTACGCCGAGCCTATCTACAAGGCGCCAGCGTAGCAGGGATCAAAGTCCATGAGGGGGCAACCTATGCAGCCACCCAGGGGCCCCGTTTTGAAACCCGGGCCGAGATCAACCGTCTGGAGCGCGATGGTGCGGATATCGTTGGCATGACCGGTATGCCGGAAGCTGCATTGGCCAGGGAAATCGGTGTTGATTATGCGAGCTTGTGCGCGGTGGTCAATCCTGCCGCGGGTCGTGGTAATGGCCCTATCGAAGTCACGGAGCTCGAGTCCGTGTTAGCGCATTGCGTCAGTCGGGTGAAGGATGTACTCGCTGCAGCGATGTTGTCATTGCCCGGTAGATCCTGAGTCGGTAGATCCTGGACCGGAAGATTTTGGACCGGAAGATTTTGGGAATTTGCTGATAACAGGCTGCGTCAATTCAGGAAGTTCAAAATTTTTTGCCCGGTCTACGCGTACTAAAAGCCCCATTCCGGGATGGTCGAAGTAGTTGAGTTCGCCGAGCTTGATACGTCGTTTCTCCTGAATGCAAAAGCGCACCTTTTGGGGGCTCCGTTGTGTGCTCGATTCCAGTGTGTTGTTATCCGTGGTCGGTGGCGAAGGATTGGGCACAGATCGACAGATATCAACCGACAAATAGAGAAAATTACCCAATATATAGGTTTTGATCCCGCCTGTAGTTGCCGAAATGGAAGGTGGTATGGTGGCTGATTCGACAGCTGATGAAGAGGGTGGTGAGCCTGGCTTGACCAAGGGGTTCGGGCTGGCTAAAGGATCTGGGCTGGCCAGGGGATCTGGGCTGGCAAACGGGACTAGCGGTGATTTCGCTTCCCTTAAGGGGGGTAACTCCCAGGCGCGAAGCTCAAGAACCTGGTAATTTTTATTGCGATCCAGTAAAGTGCTTTTCGACACCAGGGCTTTGGCCGTTACGCGAACGTAAGCTGGCTTATTGGTATTTTTTGCAGCCGGCAAGGTGTCGATCTCACGACGCAACAGCCCAAGTTCTGGCCGCCAGAAGTTGGTTGGTACTTCAGGCCATACTTCGTTACCATCTTCTTGAGCATTCAATGGCTGAGAAAATAGCAGTGCTTCGACATGATAGCCACCTGCGGCGAAGGCCGTCTGCCCCATGACCAGTTGGAGAGTGGCTGTAAGGACGGTGAATAGACGATGGTTCATAGTTTGCGGATAAAAATACTATGAACATCATGAAATTTGATTGTGTGGGCCAGATGTCGATTCACTAAAAATTCCCATGTAGCCTGATGAGGCTGGAGGATAACCTATTTTTGGACGGCCTCCTTACTACCTTCCGTCGAGCCATTGCTATTTTGCTGAGAACGGAAGATATTTAAACCGCGGTGCCTCATTGATTTACTGGTGGGCGATACTGGGATCGAACCAGTGACCC
>CAJXGK010000122.1 GCA_913053815.1 uncultured Rhodanobacteraceae bacterium | reverse complement strand
AGGCCCCTCATAGCCGACAGGCCACTGGCCCATGAAAACCGGCACGCTGCAGTTATTCAGGCAACCTCGGCACACCCAGTTCACTACGCACCTCAACCGCTAGCGGACGGGTAGGCATGCGCCCCGCCGAGATCAACGCCTCGGTGACATCCTGACGTTGCGCCCGTAAGGCATTGCGGAAGCAGCGGGCGGCTTCCTCGGCAAGTTGCTGCTTGAGCAAAACCTCACCGAGCACTTCCCAGGCTAGCGCCGATTCATCCAGGCCCACCGAGCGTTCCAGATACTCTCTGGCTTGGGCTAGTTGTCCGGCCAGCAAGCAGAGTCGTCCGAGTGTGGCCAGCAGCACTGCATCGTTGGGGTGGGCATCGAGCCATTTTCGTGCCACCTCAAGGCGATGCTCGAGATGTTCCTCGCCCAGCTCCGCCCAACTGGTGACCAGTACGGCAGTCCAGTCCCTGGCCAGGGCACTTTCAATCTCGCCCATAGCGGCTAGGCTAGAACCATAGCGAGCTGCTTTACAGGCGTAAGCGGCCACCACTTCGACCGGCCGACGCTGGGCTCGGGAAAGGTCTGCCCACAACGCATTCAAACTCGCCCCGTCGGCAGCCTGATCAATCGCTGCTGCTAATACCTGGGCCTCGATCTTGGCAAAAGCCGGAGCGCTTAGTGCCGCACTGGATCGCAACGGCTCCAGCGCCGCACGAGCCCGATCCACCCGGCCAGTCAGTAGAGCTACCTTGACCAGTTCCACCCAAGCTGCCGGTGGCAAGCGTGCCGCTTCCGCAGCAGGTACCAACAAGGCCAAAGTTGCTTCGGGATGACCTTCGCGGCGCAACATTCTCGCCCGCAACACCTGAGCGGCATCCGCAGCATGTCGGGCGGCCTCGTCCAACACTTCGTGAGCGCGTTCGAACTCTCCGCGCCGCCAGGCCGCCTCTGCTTCGGCAAGCAGCGCCGGACCCCTTAATGGCCCTAAACGTGCCGCCCTCGCCAACGCCCGCTGGGCTTCGCCATGGCGCCCCTCAACCAGCGCCAACAGCCCTTCTGAGAAGCGCTTGCGACTGATCCGCTGGTGGCGATGCGCCACCACTCCAAACGGCCAGCGCAACAGCTTCCAGATGATCATCAGCACGATTACCAGGCCCAGTAGCAACAGCCCCAGTCCGACCACCGTGGCCTGCAACTGCCAGGAATGAAACCGCAATAACACGTAACCGGGATCAATGGCGAGGATCTGCCAGCCCAGTGCCGCAAGCAGCGCAATCAACAGCAACCAGAGTATCCAGCGCCACAGGATCACGGTGAGCTTGCCTGTTTCGCTGGCACGGGGGGAGTGGCTAGAGTCTGCAGCGCCCGTAGTCTGCCCAAGGTTTCCAGTGCCGTACCCAAGCGAGGCTTGCGAGTCACGGGCAAGCTTTGCAGCGAGCGCAGACTGCTAGCGAAAGCCTGTACTTGGGAATTGCCCAGATCGAACTGGGTACTTAGCAGTCGACGGCTGCTGTGCAAGCCCTGCGCATACCCAGACCGCTGGTAGCCCAGTAGTGCGGCCTGAGCCTGGGCCAGGTCCAGGGCGAGCAAGCTATGCAGCAACTGCGGCGGGGCCGTATCCAGACGGGTTTGGGTATCGTGACGAATGGTTACCAGCACTGATAAGGCGCTACGGATCCTCGACCATGCCCCGGAACCCGCAAGTTTTGCAGGCTTGTTGGGGCGCAATGGCAGGCTCCAAACCTGGCTGCGCAAATGACCCAGCTGTTGCAAGGCGGCGGCCCGCTGCAAAGTCTGTACCTGCTGCAAAGCACTCCGTTCGGTGTTGATCGCCTGCAATACCGGCGCATAGGTGGGATCATGGGCTTCATTCAAGGCCTGTGTGGCCAGATTTAACGCATTCAGTGCTCCTGCAGAATCGTGGAACAGCCGCATCCGCGCCTGGGCCATGCGTAGCAGGAAGGCTGTTGTATCGAGATGCAGGTTTTCTCCATTGCTGTCGTGCTGTTGTTCAGCCAGCTCGGCCACGGCCGCCTCAAGATTTCCCAGCCGGGCCTTTAAAGAATCGGCCTGCGCGCGGCGGGAGCGATGCGCCGCGAGTAAATCGCTCATCTGTTGCTGTAGTTCTGTTCGCGACTGACGAAGATTGGATAGTGTGCCATGCAAAGCCAGCAGCTGCGTTTGCAGCCCGCTTTGGATAGCGGCCGTATCAGCAACGCCCTGCTGTATTTGGTCACTGCGCCAGTAGCTCAGCCCGGCCAAACCCAGTGCCACCAGGACCCCCAGCCCCAACAGCCAGGTCAGGAAACCCCGGCGCGGCGCGGAATTCTTTGATACGTTTTCGTCATCCATAGGTGCATGCTAGCAGCCTGCACGATGCTACGGGATGGTCGTGATAGAGACGGCGGCCGGGCCGCTTATTTGTGCATTCAGGGTAAACAGCCGTTCTGTTTAATGATACTTTGCAGAAATTCAGGCTACGGTTCCACTCGCAGCCTGACCGGCCAGGCTAAAAACCCGAAATTCGGCCGGTACAGACTGCGAACCGGTCTCTGAGATAAGCCTACCAGCCGAACGCCGCCAGGTTCTTCCACAACATATAGACGGCCGTCACCGCCACAATTACGGAAAAGATCAGGTTCAGGGCCTTCTTGCGCTTTCCAAGCCGGGTAGCTAGCCGAGCACCCAACCAGCCGCCAAAAATGCCGCCGACAATAAACAACGCCGCCACCCGCCAGTCGAGCAGTCCCGACCAGGCGTAACTCAGTGCTGTGGTCAGCCCAAAGGTTCCCACTGAGAACAGTGAAGTGCCGATGGCCGCGAGGATGGGCATGCCGGTTGCCAGCATCAATCCCGGCACGATCAGAAAACCGCCGCCAATACCGAAAAAACCCGACAGCATGCCCGCCCCGGTACCTACTCCAATTAGCCACACGGTCTGTGCCGCAACCGGGCGCTCCGGTCGCGCACTCCCTTCTGCCCGTGGCTGGACCATCAGCCAGGCTACTGCCAACATCAGGACCGCAAACAAAAACAACAGTTTGTGGCCGTTGACCGCCTTGCCGAGTACTGAGCCCAACAAGGCCGCAAGCGCTCCAGGAATAGCAAAACTGACGGCTTCGCGCCAGCGTACATTGCCGGCCCGCGCATGCGGGATCAGGTTCAGATAGGCGTTTGCTGAAACCGCCAGCGCGGTCGTACCGATCACTACATGAGGATTGGGATAGCCCACCAAATAGAGCAGCAAGGGCACGGCGAGAATCGAGCCACCACCACCAATGAGGCCCAACGTAAAACCCACCCCTATACCTGATATGACGGCCAAAACATGTTGCAATGCAGACAGCTCGATCATGCGGATTTCCTTGAAAAAAATGAATCCCCAGAGCGAATCGCCATGAACGCCGCATCCCGGGGAATTATATTAGATAAAATTGATCTAAGCTTCGACCACCTCCAGAGCCAATGGTTCCTGCACCGCTGCACCCGGTGTTCAATACACCCGGCAAAACACCGCCTGCAGATATCGGCCTTCTGGCACATCGATGGCAAACGGATGATCGGCGGCAGCGCCAGCGCTGTGCAACACCGTCACACGGCGTTTGGCCAAGGCTGCGGCGCGGCGTAGACATTCAAGAAAATCGACCTCCGTGACCAGGCCACTGCAAGAGCAGCTCAGCAGCAGGCCGCCCGGAGCCACCGCCAGCAGGGCCAGCCGGTTCATCGCTACATAAGCTCGCAGCGCCTGCGGTAAGCGAGCCCGATCACGGGTCAGCCGGGCCGGATCCAGGATCACCGTGTCCCATTGTTGTCCGCGCTGCACCGCCTGTTCGAGAAAGGGAAACAAATCTCCCTGCTCAAAGTGGACTTGCAAGGCATTGCGCTGGGCATTGTCCCGGGCCAGCTGGATAATTGCTTCATCCAGGTCGATACCGGTCACTGGGTCGCCACCGGCGCGGGCGGCATGCAGGGCGAAGCTACCGGAATGGCAGCACAAATCGAGAACCCGGCCCTGCGCCCAGGCTTCCAGACGAGCTCGGTTATCACGTTGATCAAGAAAAAATCCAGTCTTGTGACGACCCCCCGGAGCAACGCGAAACGCCAGTTTATGTTCGTGGATCCAGACCGGCTCCGGCGGTTGCGGGGTGCGGCAATCGAAGCTCTCCTGTTTTTGCACATGTCTTTCAGCAAAGTGATAGAAGCGGCAACCGGGAAAGGCTTGCTGCAGAGCAACCTCGATCACTTCGCGTAGGCGCCACATGCCCGCGGCAAAATATTCCAGCACCAGCAGATCAGCGTAACGATCGACGATCAGTCCCGAGAGGCCATCCGCTTCACTATTCAGTACCCGCCAGGCGTCACTTTGGGTGTCCAGATGCAGGCGTTCGCGGCGCAGTTCCACAGCTTGGGCGATTCGCCCCTGGATGAATTCGGCATCGATGACCTCACCGGCCTGGCGGGTTAGTACCCGGAAACCGATCCGGGCATGACCGTTCCAGAAGCCGCGGGCCAGAAACCGACCGTGGCCATCAACCAGATCAGCTATTGTGCCCGCCGGCAACTGCTGCGGCGCTTCCAGCGAGCGCCGGAATATCCACGGGTGGGTAGGCAGACGATCCACTTTAAGACAGATGCGCGGCAGTACAATCGTGTCCATGAGCAACCTCAGCGACGGGTCAAAAACAACAGAAAAAATGCCATGATGGCAATGAAATTGATCCCCAGGAACACGCCATCCGGCCCCTGCAAGGCCCACTGCCAGGCCATGCTCGGCACGGCGTAGCCAAAGCTCCAGCCACCACCAAAGCGCAAGCCGAAGGCCGCCACAGCACCTACGTGCCAGCCGTAGCTGAATAGCGGACTGGCCACAATGGGAATCTGCGCAAGCTGTACCCACATCGAAATGGGTACGGCCCTGGCCTGTCCAGCGATCAGCATAACCCCAGCGACCAGAGCCACGGCAAATGCCGCCGTACCCAACAGCATGGCCAATAGCCCAACCGGTGTGGGCATCTCCAGCACCCGGCCACCAAGGCTGAGCATTCCCCAGAAACCGCCGGCAATCTGCAGAACGGCCACTAATCGATGAATAAAATGGCGCATCAGGTTTTCCGGTTCGCCGATTCACATAGCATAAAGGTCAACTCGGCCATCCACTTAGCGGACCTGTGCCGGCTACCGACACTCAGGCAACGCTCGGGGCTTGGGCCTGGGCAATCACCGCGCAAGTCAGCCTTGACACGCAAACCAACCGTTTGCTGTCGTCATAAATACGAATCTCCCACACCTGACTGCTACGCCCCCTATGCAATGGACGCGCTACCCCGGTCACCTCGCCGGCGCGGACCGAATGCACATGGTTGGCGTTGATTTCCAGGCCCACCGCATATTCACGTCCCGGCGTACAGCACAGATTAGCCGCCGTACTGCCCAGTGTTTCTGCTAGTGCGACCGAAGCGCCACCATGCAGCAAGCCGAAGGGCTGGCGAGTGCGCGCATCGACGGGCATGGTTGCGCGAATGAAATCCTCACCTATCTCGATAAATCGTATACCCAGTACCTCAGCCAGGGTACCGTGGCTGTGGGCATTCAGACTTTCGAGGGAATACTCGCTGTGCCAGATTGCCATGGCGGCCTACTTCTTGCCACGCACCAGGGGCAGATCGGCCTGACGCCAGGCATTGACCCCGCCGGAGAGCATATAAACCTTATCGAAGCCGGCTTTGACTAGGCGTTTCGCCGCCCGCTGTGAGGTGACCCCACTACGGCAACAGACCACCACCGGTAAATTCTTGACCTTGGCCAGATCCTTGTGCTCGGGGTCAAGCTGATCCATGGAGACATGCTTGGCACCGGGTACATGCGATTTCTCGAAGTCACCTCGTGGCGAAACGTCGATGAGCAGGGCATTGTCACGATTCAGCAATTTGGTCAACAGCGCCGGGGTCACATCATGGAAACCCTTGGTAAGGTGCATGTACTGAGTGACCAAGAGAGCCAGAATCACCCCCCCCAGGGCCGTAATGAGAAGTGGGTGAAGGGCCGAGAATTCAGGCAGGCGATGTAAGAAGTCGTTCATAATCCAGGATGACTCAATAATAAATGATTTTGTATCGTTTATTATCCGCCGCTTTGCCGCCGTCTGCCAATCCCAGCTTGATCCAATATGAAATGAATCCGAACAGGGACCGTGGTTTCAACATGGAGTGAGTCAGAGCCAAACTAAAGCGGGTAGGCGTTCATAAAACTCGAAGGCTTAACGACTCTTGGGCAACGGGA
>CAJXGK010000121.1 GCA_913053815.1 uncultured Rhodanobacteraceae bacterium | reverse complement strand
CTTTGACCTCCGGGCCTGCACCGTACACCCGTGGATCGCCTGACCCAGCCGAGACCCCCCCAGACCCACGGTATGATCGAACGGTTCAACGGCCGGATCGCCGAGGTCCTGGCCACCACCCGCTTCGATTCATCCCAGAGCTTGGCCGAAACCATCAAACGCTACGTCCGGATCTACAATCAACACATTCCGCAGCAAGCCCTGGGCCATATCCCCCCGATTGCCGCCATGCAAGTTTGGTATGAAAAGCAACCTCATTTGTTTAAAAAGAAAGTCTATAATCTTACGTGACTTGACACGTAAGCAATAAAAAATTAGCTTCAAAACGAGGCCAAGAACGGGGCCAAATCCAATATCTTCGGCCTCAGCTATCCAATCGGGCCCTGTAAGGGGTTCTGACCCGGTTTGTTGGTTTGTTCAGCTTTTTGATGTCTCCAGGCCATCGAGGTATTTTTCGGCATCCAATGCGGCCATGCAACCGAAGCCGGCGCTGGTGACGGCTTGCCGGTAAACCGAGTCGGCGACGTCGCCGGCTGCGAACACACCGGGAACCGAGGTTGCGGTGACATTGCCCTGCAGGCCACTGTGGATCTGCAGATATCCTTTTTCCATGTCCAACTGGCCTTTGAAAATGCCGGTGTTGGGGCTATGGCCGATGGCAATAAACACTCCGTTGACGGTGAGGTCACGGCTGTCGCCGTTCTGGGTATGGGTTAGACGTAATCCAGTTACTCCAGCTTGGTCGGTGCCCAGGACTTCTTTAAGGGTGTGCTTCCAGATGATTTCGATATGGCCGGTGCGTTGCTTCTCGAACAATTTGTCTTGCAGGATTTTTTCTGCTCGCAGGCTGTCACGACGGTGGATCAGGGTGACTTTGCTGCAGATGTTGGCTAGATACAGGGCCTCTTCGACGGCGGTGTTGCCGCCACCGATCACGGCTACCTCCTGGTCACGGTAGAAGAATCAGTCACAGGTCGCGCACGCTGAAACGCCTTTGCCTTTGTAAGCCGCCTCGGAAGGTAATCCCAGGTAGCGGGCACTGGCTCCGGTGGCAATGATCAGCGCATCGCAGGTGTATTGCCCGCTGTCGCCGTCGAGCCGAAATGGATGAGCGGCCAGGTCGGCAGTGTGAATCTGGTCGAAAACAATTTCCGTAGCAAAGCGTTCAGCGTGTTTTTGCATGCGTTCCATGAGTTCCGGCCCCTGGACACCGTTAGGGTCGCCAGGCCAATTATCCACTTCGGTGGTGGTGGTGAGTTGGCCGCCGGTTTCCAGTCCGGTGATCAACATCGGCTTGAGGTTGGCCCGTGCGGCGTAGACGGCGGCGCTGTATCCGGCCGGCCCGGAACCGAGAATAAGCAGTCGGCTGTGATGAGGTTCGCTCATGTATAATTACCTGTCGTTGGCGGTGAGATGGCTAGCATGGTCGGCGCCCATACTTTGGGCTGTGTTGTGCTCGTGAACTTTGTTCAGCGAGAATGGGGCCGATGGGCTTGCGAATCAAGCCACTTGATATTTTCTCCCTCCGTGGCAACATCTTTTGAGGATTTATTCATGCGTATCGGCATCCCTACCGAAACCAAGACACTTGAAGGGCGCGTGGCGCTGGTGCCCGCGGCCTGTGCCGACCTGACCCGTCATGGCTACCAAGTTTTCATGCAAGCTGAAGCCGGCGTCAAAAGTGGCTTTTCTAACCAGGCTTACACTCGGGTTGGGGTGGAGATTGTTGCCGATGCCGCCGCCCTTTATGAGCAGGGTGAGCTGATTGTCAAGGTCAAGGAACCGATTGCCGGGGATCTGGCCTTACTCAAAAAACATCATTTACTGTTTTGCTATTTGCATTTGGCGGCCGAACCGGAGCTGACTCGGCACTTGCTGAAAATCGGCCTTACCGGAGTGGCCTTCGAGTCGGTGGAAGAGAGTAACGGTGATTTGCCCTTGCTGGTACCGATGTCGATCATTGCTGGCAAGATTGCGACTCAGATAGGCACCCATCTGCTGCATCAACCTGCGGGGGGCAAAGGTAAGCTGCTGGGAGGCTTGCCCTCGACCGAACGTGGCAAAGTAGTGGTGCTGGGTGCTGGAGCCGCCGGGGGCAATGCCGCCGCATTGGCGGCAGCGGGTGGTGCTAATGTCATTGTGTTTGACAAGCGCCCCGACCGCCTGGCGCAAATGATGGCGATCGGCAGCAATGTGACCGGTTTGTATCCTTACGAGGAATATGTAGCCCGCGAAGTGCGTGATGCGGATCTGGTTATCGGGGCGGTGCTGGTGCACAGCGCTAAGGCCCCGCATGTGGTCAGTAAGGCGATGCTTGGCGACATGGAGCCGGGCAGCGTAATGGTCGATATCTCTATTGATCAGGGGGGGTGTTTTGAGACCTCGCGGCCGACCACTTATGCGAACCCTACCTACAACGTTGACGGGGTGATTCATTTTGCCGTGACTAACATGCCGGGAGCCGTCCCGCAGACGTCCACTCAGGCGATCTCGGCAGCAATTCTCCCGTTTGTCCAACGTCTGGCGAGTGATTCGGCATGGCGTGATTTTGAACCGCTGCGTTGTGGCATCAATGTAGAACAAGGCGCTATCGTGCATCCGGCACTGCAGGGGCTGGTGTAAGCTCGCCTCATTCAGATGGGGACGACCGAAGGTGGTTAGAGGAGTTAAGAACCACACTGCAACGACGGCTCGCCCAGGTATCTCCCAGGCAGTACGGCATGTGCTGCGAGAAGCCTGTGCTTTGCTGTTGTTGCCGCTGGCTATTTATCTTTTCTTGAGCCTGGTTACCCGCAACCCGGCCGACCCATCCTGGTCCCATTCGGGGCCGGTGGTGTTGGTACACAATCTGGGGGGGCGGGTCGGCGCCTACCTGGCGGATAGTTTCTTTGAGATCTTCGGCATCGTTGCCTATGTGTTTCCACTGCTTTTGGTATGGCTGGCGATTCGAGTGTTGCGGAGCGCTCCGGTAGCAGCCCGTTCTGCTTACGAGCCGACTCTCAAGTTAATCGGCCTGGTCAGTTTTGTACTCGCCGCCGCGGCGCTGGCCACTTTGGCGGGCGGTCCTCAAAGCAGCTTGGTAGGTACGGGCGGTATTCTTGGGAAGCAGGCCGCCGGGTTGCTGGCCGGCGGCTTGGGTGAAACCGGTGCGGTGCTGCTGCTATTTGCCTTGTGCCTGGTTGGCATCACCCTGGCTACCGGGTTTTCCTGGTTCCGACTGATGGACTGGGTCGGCCTGCATACTCTGGGCTTTCTGGCCTGGCTGCGGTTGCATTGGCGCAAAGCGCCGGAGGCCTTGGAAGTTCGGGCGGTACGCCTGCAGCGAAGCGATCACCGCAAACAGAATCGCGAACGCAAGACCAAGCTTGAGCCGGTACGCATTGAGGCACCGGTGCCGATCATTGAAAAAAGCGAGCGGGCCACACGTGAGAAGCAGCTCCCCCTGTTCACTGGGGCAGCCGGTCCGGGCGAGCTACCACCCCTTTCCTTGCTCGACGAACCCGCCCCGCAGGTCAAGGGTTGGTCTGCGGAAGTGCTCAAGGTGCTTTCCGAACAACTCACCGCCAAGTTGCGGGATTTTCGTATTGACGCCAAGGTCACCAGTGTCTTCCCGGGCCCGGTCATAACCCGCTTCGAGGTAGAACCTGCGCCGGGGATACGAGGCAGTCAGATTTCCAGCCTGGACAAGGATATTGCCCGTGGACTCTCGGTACAGAGCGTTCGTGTAGTCGATGTAATTCCCGGCAAGAATACCATCGGTATCGAAATTCCGAATGCCCATCGCGAAATCGTCTATCTTGCCGAGATGCTGCGTTCCAAGGAGTTTGATACTCCGCGTTCTCCACTAAGTCTGGCTCTTGGTAAGGACATTGGGGGGCACACCACGGTTGTGGATCTTGCCAAGATGCCTCACTTGTTGGTGGCGGGTACCACCGGTTCAGGCAAGTCAGTGGCCCTCAATGCCATGGTCTTGAGCCTGTTGTACAAGGCCACGGTTGAGGAAGTCCGCATCATCATGATCGACCCCAAAATGCTGGAATTGTCGGTCTATGAAAATATCCCGCATTTGCTGGCCCCGGTGGTCACCGACATGAAAGAGGCCGCCAATGCATTGCGTTGGTGCGTCGCCGAAATGGAACACCGCTACCGTTTGATGGCGGCCATGGGGGTGCGTAATCTGAGTGGTTTCAACAAAAAAGTGCGTGAGGCCATGGCCGCCGGCCAGCCCCGTACTGATCCACTGTTCCGTGCCGATGCGGCACCACCCGGAGAGCAGGCGGAGCTCTTGCAGGCATTACCTCACATCGTAGTGGTCATCGACGAGTTTGCCGACATGATGATGATCGTCGGCAAGAAAGTAGAGGAATTGATTGCCCGCTTGGCGCAGAAGGCCCGGGCGGCAGGGGTGCATCTGATCCTGGCGACCCAACGACCCTCGGTGGATGTCATTACCGGCCTGATCAAGGCCAATATTCCGACTCGCATTGCCTTTCAGGTATCCAGCAAGGTTGATTCCCGCACCATCCTTGATCAATCCGGGGCCGAAACTTTGCTGGGGCATGGCGATATGCTTTACCTACCCGCCGGCACGGCTACCCCAGAGCGCGTACATGGAGCCTTTGTTGATGACCATGAAGTGCATCGGGTGGTGGATTGGTTACGCAAGCAGGGGCGTCCTGAGTACGTCGAGGGGGTGCTGGAAGAAGTGCAGCCGCTTGGTGATGGCAAATTTATCGGGGCTTCGGGTCTGCCTGAAGAGCCGGGGCCGGACAGCAACAGTGATGAGGTGCTTTATGACCGGGCGGTGCGCATTGTTACGGAGACGCGTCGGGGGTCGATTTCCGGGGTGCAACGACACTTGAAGATCGGTTACAACCGGGCGGCGCGGTTGGTGGAACGGATGCAGGCAGAGGGGGTGGTCAGCGAACCTGAGCAGAATGGCAGTCGTACGGTACTGGCACCGCCACCGCCCAATTGACGGGTAGGCTTAGTTCAGGCGGCATCGAGCAGAATTTTCTTTTACGTGTTGGATATTTCATGCGCTTTCTATTGTTGCCATCCTTTCATCGTAGCCGTTGGATGACCGGCGTCATGGCCCTGCTCACACTGGGGTTACTGAATCCTGTACCTGCTTGGGCGGGGGCGGATGCGCGGGCTCAATTCAACACTTTTGCCCGGGCACTGCATAGCCTGAGTGGTCAGTTCAGTCAGAGATCGGTGGATATGAACGGGCGGGTTGGACGCCTCGTTCACGGCACTATCGCGTTAGCCAAACCACGCCGTTTTCGCTGGCAGATTACCGCTCCCTACCCGCAGACCATCGTCGCCGATGGGCACAAAATATGGGTCTATGACCCGCAACTGGAGCAGGTTAGCGTGCGTGACCAGAGCCATGCCGAAGCACATAGTCCGTTGAGTGTGCTGACTGACCCCGGACTGCTTGGCAAGACTTACAAACTTGTAGAAGAAGGTTCCCGAGATGGCCTGCAGTGGTTGCGCCTACGGCCTAAAACCCGGCACGCCCAGTTCAAGTACGCCGAGCTGGGTTTTGCCGATAATGAGTTGCGGGTCATGCGTTTCGAGGATCTGCTGGGGGACCAGACCACGATCCGCTTTAGTCACTGGCAGCGTAATCCTGTCTTGCCTGCGCAGACGTTTCGATTTGTCCCGCCACCCGGTACCGACATAGTCGGCACTGCAGCAAGTACGCTGCAGACCTATCCGATACAGCATTGAGAGCGGCTCGCGCCGTATGATGGCGGCCATGGCCAAGAAGCCCCCTCGCTCCAGTCCTGCTATCGACCTGCTGAGTTCTCAGGAGCCTGA
This sequence comes from uncultured Rhodanobacteraceae bacterium, assembly GCA_913053815.1. Taxonomy (GTDB): domain Bacteria; phylum Pseudomonadota; class Gammaproteobacteria; order Xanthomonadales; family Rhodanobacteraceae; genus Metallibacterium. The sequence continues at coordinate 459 of CAJXGK010000121.1, read as the reverse complement.
GGCCCTCAAGCCCTTGGCCGATCGTATGCGTCCACGGGCCTTGGACGGGATGGTGGGACAATCACGCCTGTTGGCTTCCGATGCACCTTTCCGGCGAGCCCTGGAGGCCGGTCAAGTGCATTCCATGGTGCTGTGGGGGCCTCCGGGCTGTGGCAAGACCACGCTGGCACGCCTGGTAGCGCGCTATGCCGATGCGGAGTTTTTGGCCATTTCAGCTGTTCTTTCCGGACTGGCCGAGGTGCGTAAGGCCCTGGCGCAGGCTGAAGTGCGGTTTGCCCAGGGCTTGCGTACGGTTTTATTTGTCGATGAGGTGCATCGCTTCAACAAGGTGCAGCAGGATGCTTTTCTTCCACATATCGAGAAAGGCATCATCGTCTTGGTGGGGGCCACCACCGAGAATCCCTCTTTTGAGCTCAATTCGGCGTTGCTGTCACGCTGTCGGGTCTATGTACTCGATGC
>CAJXGK010000120.1 GCA_913053815.1 uncultured Rhodanobacteraceae bacterium | reverse complement strand
TTCCGGTTCGGGCAAGACCACGCTGTTGAATCTGCTGGGAGGCCTGGATGTGCCGAGCTCGGGCACGGTCAGCGTAGCCGGACAGCGTATTGATCGGCTTACAGCCGGGAAACTGGCACGCTGGCGCGCTGCCCATGTCGGCTTCGTGTTCCAGTTCTACAACCTGATGCCGATGCTGTCGGCACAACGCAATGTCGAGTTGCCTTTGCTATTGACCAGGCTGAACGCGGTGGAACGGCATAAACGCACTGCGGTCGCCCTCGAATTGGTGGGACTGGCGGATCGGGTCAAGCATAAGCCTGGCGAACTTTCCGGAGGCCAGCAGCAGCGGGTTGCCATTGCCCGGGCCATTGTTTCCGATCCGACCGTGCTGGTCTGTGATGAGCCGACGGGAGATCTCGACCGGGCCTCGGCCGAGGAAGTGTTGAACCTGTTGCAGCGGCTCAACCGGGAACATGGCAAGACCATTGTTATGGTGACCCACGATCCACGTGCCGCCGAACATGCCACGCACCTGTTGCACCTGGATAAGGGCAGCCTGGTCGAAAGTGTGGCCTGCGCAGCGTGAAGCGAGGTGATTCGATGAGGGTATCAACATGAAATACCTGCATCTGGTTTGGGCAGGACTGTGGCGCCGCAAGGCCCGTACCCTGTTTACATTGCTATCGATTCTTACCGCGTTCTTGCTGTTCGGGATGCTGAATGCCGTGCGGGTGGCGTTTGACGCCGGTGATCAGCTGGCCGGCGCAGGGCGCCTGATTGTGAGTTCGAAGTTGTCCATCATCCAGCCGTTGCCATTGAGCCTGTTGACTCGCATTGAGACGTTGCCTGGGGTTAAAAAGGTGGCCTATGCAAACTGGTTTGGAGGGTACTACCAGGATCGGAAAAATTTCTTTCCGAATTTTGCGGTGAGTCCGAACTATCTGGATATCTACTCCGATCTGTTCAAGCTTTCCGCTGCCCAGCGCAAGAGCTTCGATGCCACGCGTGATGGGGCGGTTGTGGGGGCGGAAATTGCCAAGCGCTTCGGCTGGAAGATCGGTCAACGTATTCCCCTGATAGGTGGAATCTTTCCACGCCGGGATGGCTCCAAGGAGTGGGATTTCCAGTTAGTTGGAATTTTCACCGCCGCTGATCCCAAGCTTAAGGGGGTCGAGCAGGACCTGCTCTTTCACTGGAAGTACTTCAATGAAGGCAATGCCTACATGCATGGCATGATCGGTTGGTACGTGGTCAAGGTGCTGGATCCGCAGCATTCCGATCGTATTGCGGCGGCCATCGACCGGCTTTCAGTCAATTCCGACCATGAAACCAAGACCGAAACCGAGCAGGCCTTCCAGCGGGCATTTATCGCCCAGATGGGTGACATTGGGCTGATTGTCGGGGGCATCATGGCGGCGGTGTTCTTTACGCTGTTGTTGCTGACCGGCAACACCATGGCGCAATCGGTGCGCGAACGTATTCCCGAATATGCCGTGATGAAAACTTTGGGGTTCAGCAATATCCACATTCTTGCCTTGATTTTGGCGGAGTCGATAGGTCTGGTGCTAATGGGCGGGGTAGCCGGTATGGGAGTGGCTAGTGTGCTGATTCCTACCGTTAACTCCGCACTCGGCGGCACTCTGTCGTTGCCGCCGGTCGATCTTGGTAGCTGGGCTGTGGGTCTGGTGCTGATGCTGGCTGTGGGTCTGGTGATCGGCATTCTTCCGGCCCTGCACAGCATGCGCCTTAACATCGTTGATGCTTTGGCTGGCTGGTAGCGGAGAAAGTCCATGCGAATCGTGTCGAATATTGCCCTTATCCTGTTACTTGCAGTAGGGCTGGTGATTGGGTTTCTATTGCCCTGGTGGGCGTTGCTGGCGTTGCTCGGAGCACTCGGGATACTGTTGGGGGTAAGCCGTCAAGGTCGTCGGACCCTGGTCATTCTGCGCCTCGGCCTGACCACTTTGTCGCAACGCATCGGTGCTTCGTTGGTCATCCTGATAGGTATTGCCGGGGTGGTCGGCGTGTTGGTCGCGCTGTTGGCGATGAGCGAAGGTCTGACCCGGGTCTTGCGCAGTACCGGAAGTCCGGATACCGCTATTGTGCTGCGGGCCGGGGCAACCAGCGAACTGGCTTCGGGACTCACTCGCAGCGATATCACCTTGATCCGGCAGAAACCCGGTATCGCCCGCAATGCCAAGGGTCAGCCACTGGCCTCCCCGGAACGGGTGGTGATCGTGAATCTTCCGAAAAAGAGCAGCGGTACGACGGCCAATGTGCAATTGCGGGGAGTGGGTCGTGCCGCCTGGACGGTGCGGCCGGAGATTCACATGGTAAAAGGGCGCAAGTTCCGCCCGGGGTTTCGCGAACTGGACGTAGGGATCGGTGCAGAACAGCAGTTTGCCGGTCTCAGCCTGGGTGATTCAGTACAATTGGGCAGCCAGCCCTGGAAGGTTGTCGGCATCTTCGAAGCTGGGGACGCCCATGATTCTGAGCTCTGGGCCGATGCGGATACGGTGGCCTCGGCATTTTCCCGGGGTAGCTATCAATCGGTCACGGTGCGCCTGCGAAGCCCGGGGGCATTACCCGTATTCAAGGCGGCCCTCCAATCCGATCCGCGATTGAAAGTTCAGGTCCAGACCACGCAGAAGTACTATGCGGCGCAGTCCGGACGCTTGACCAAAACGATTCGTATCGTTGGCTTTACGGTGGCCCTGATCATGGCGATTGGAGCAGTATTCGGTGCTCTCAACACCATGTATGCCGCCGTGTCCGACCGGTTACGCGAGATTGCTACGCTGCGGGCACTTGGCTTTGGCGGCCTGCCGGTGGCCGCGGCGGTACTGCTGGAAGCGATGCTTCTGGCGGCATTGGGTGGCATGCTTGGTGGGGGTATTGCCTGGCTACTTTTCAATGGCTATACCGTATCCACATTGGGAAGTAATTTCAGCCAGTTGGTCTTTCAGTTCCGGGTAACTCCGAGGCTGCTTTTTAATGGCCTGAAGTGGGCTTTGGCTATCGGCCTGGTGGGGGGCTTGTTTCCGGCACTGCGTGCCGCAAGAGTGCCGGTAACGGTTGCGTTACGTGAACGGTGAGTAGGCCCGCTCGGTACCAGATCGGGTCAGACCGACTATTGAATGATCACCGGCTCGATGGGTAGAGTGCCATACAGCACTTTAGTGCGATGGCGGATGTTTATCCCGGATCACCACAAATTCACCTTCGATGATGTGGGGGGTCTGCTCGGAACCTTGAGATTCTGGAGGGATGGGTGAGGGCGGTGCAACAGGGCCGCGTGGTCGGACGATCTGGCGCACCAGAAAGGCGACACTCAACACCCCAAGTATGATCATGGCAATGATGAATCCGAACACGAAAACCAAGGCAAGCAACACGAATCCCGTCAGTAGCCACAGGATCCGGCCAAGTTTGCTGGTGGGAGGTTGCAAGATGAAAATTCGCGTTCGCATGGGTTTACTCCGTGCCGGTATGCCAGATGGGGAAAACCAACCTCTCTATCATGCCTGATGTGGCTGAACAACGCCTGTGCCAGGTGACCGAAATCCCCGCTACCGGGGCCTTAGCGGCGGATCTGATTGATGGAGCCCCGGTCATCCCGAAAGGTGGTATCGATCCATTCATGGGGTTGTTGTGGGTCATCCATGGCGTGGTGGCGTGACTCACACCAACCACCCTCCGGAATTTACGGGAGGGGTTCACGGCAGACTGTTATGCCGTAGCCGGGATGCCATAAAGTGGCATCCCGGGATCCATCATTGCGCCGCCTATCCTCCCCAAACTACATTTGTGAGCCATCCAGCTACGCTTACTGGGTAGGTAGCGACCATCACTAAGCTTAGACGATCTATGAGCAAACCTCTATGGGTTAAAACGCTGAGTTAGGTCATGTTTCTGTTAAGGACCTGCGTAGATCAGATTGACGGCGCCGATCAGGACAGCTAGGTAGACCAGCGTTAGGGGTAGGCCGATACGCAGGAAGTCACGGGGACGGTAACCGCCGGGTCCGGCGATCATGGTCAGGGCTGGATGGCCACTGGAGATGAGGAAAGTACTTGAGACCGCCATGGCCGTGATCATGATGTAGGCGATCGGGTTACCGCCGGTGGACAGCGCCACATTGATTGCGATGGGGATCATCACCACGATCGCCCCAACATTCATCATCACCTGTGATAACGCCAGGGTAATCAAGGCAATCAATACCTGGATGCTCCATTGGGGAAGTCCACCAATATGCTGCATCAATTGCTGGCTTAACCAGGTGGCCGCCCCTGTCGTGTCCATGGCCCAACCCAGGGGAATCAGGCAGGCAATGATAAAGATGGTCTTCCAGTTGACTCCCCGATAGGCCTCATCGGGGGTGATGACCCCGGTCACCAGCATGCCTACGGCCCCGACCATCAGCGAAACAGGTAGGGGAAGAGGGCTAAACAGGGCCAGTCCTTTGGCTAGGAAAAAGAAGAACAGTGCTTCCCGAATCTTGCCCGGACGGGCTTCTTCCTCAGGTAGATCAGTGACGACGACAATATCGTGGTCCTGACGCGGAGACTTGAGATCGTTCCAGGTGCTGTGCAGTACCAAGGTGTCACCAGCACGGAGAATAACTGCGCGCAGATTGTCGCGAAAAACTTGCTCGCCACGGTTCACAGCCAGCACCGAGATACCATATTGTCTACGCAAATGCAGATCACCGATGCTTTGCTTGATGAATCGTGAACCCGGAGGGACAACGGCTTCAGAAATGCCGGCGAGAGCGGCGTTGAACATGTCCCCAAGGTTACGCAACCGTGGTGAGAGCCGGCATAGTTGCTGATTGGAAAAAGCGGTCACTTGGTTGCGGGTACCCATTACGCCGAGCACAGTGCCCACCCAGATCATCTGATCAGCCGGCGGCGCTAGGCGCGATTTATTGCCATTCTTGATAGCCAGGATGAGGGGTGCATCATGCAGGCGTTCCGCTTCGAGGATACTCATGCCGACAAGAGGGCTCTCCGAGGTTACGGTCAGTTCGTATACGTCGCCACGGATATTGTAGGTTTCAGCAAAATAGCTTTCCGTACGGGTCGGCGTGACGTTGCGGCTCTCATCGGGTGCATTGCGGAACAGACGGCGGGTAAAAACAGCAAAAAACACCACCCCGGTAATGGCCAGGATGATGCCCACCGGGGTGACACTGAATATTCCGAATTGCGGAATGGTGTCAGCACCGGGCGGCAGGTTTCGGTTGGCACTGGCGATCAAGTCGTTGAGCATAATCAGCGGACTATTGCCGATCAGTGTGGTGCTGGTGCCGGTGAGAATCACACAGGCCATGGGCAGCAGTAGACGTGACATCGGCACCCCGGTACGGGCCGAGATGCGGCTAGTGACTGGAATCATCAAGCTGGCCAACGCCTGACTGGGAATCACCGAACTCATTACCGTGGCCGTGGCGTTGATGGCCAGTGACAGCCGTGACTCCACGCCTCTGGAGAGGCGCATGATAAAGCCGGCCACCGCGTTCAAGGCCCCGGTTCGGTCCAGTCCGACACCCATGATCATCACGGCCATGATGGCCATTACGCCGAAGCTGGAAAATCCACCGAATACATGATCGCCGGGAACCAGTCCGGTGATACCGAGAGTAATCAGCACCACCAGTGCGATCACATCGGTGCGCAGCCATTCGAGTACCAACATGATGATGGTGAACAACACCAAACCGAGCACCAGCACCATGTCGGTGGTCAGTGTCAGCGTGCCAGCGTCATGCACCGTGTTGGGCTCCCCGTGCTGAAACAGTTTTAACGTCGATCGTAGAGTAAATCCCAGACTCCATGCCCGAGTCGTAGACCCCGTTGTTCAAAGCGGGTGGCGATGCGCCAGGCTGGCCGTGGAGAGGCTTGACCCGACCCGGATCGATGATGCCAAGCGGGTGCCGTATCCATCACCGCCAACATATGTTCGGCATAATCGGCCCAGTCGGTGGCCAGATGTAGCAATCCGCCAAGCCTGATGCGTTGTGCCAGTAGGGCGACGAAAGCCGGCTGAATCAGTCGCCGCTTATGATGCCGCTTCTTAGGCCAGGGGTCGGGAAACCAGATACGCACCTCGTCAAGTGAGAGGGGGGCGATTTCATAGTGCAGAACTTCCACAGCGTCATGGTTGTAGATGCGCGCATGAATGGCAGCCTGTGCGGCCAGGGTGTTGAGAAGTCTGCCTACCCCCGGGCGGTGTACATCGATACCGATGTGATCGCGGTTTGGGTCGTGCGCCACCGACCAGGCCATGGCCTCGCCATTGCC
>CAJXGK010000119.1 GCA_913053815.1 uncultured Rhodanobacteraceae bacterium | reverse complement strand
CGTTCGGCCAGGTCCAGAAACTGGGCTACACCAGTTCCAGTGCTGGCGGACATGAAGCAGATCGGGACCAGATGCCCTTCGCGCAGGCATTGTTCGAAAGCGTTGTGCAAATCCTTGCGGCTGAGGGCGCCTTCACCCTGGTCGAGATAACGGCCCATGATGCGTTCATTGATTTCCACTACCTGGTCGAGAATACGCTGATGGGCATCAGCAAGATGATCAAAATCGGTATGGCCTTCATGATGGAAAAAGGTATCCAGAATTTGTGTTCCGCCCTGGGCAGGGAGCTGTACCGGCAGACATTCCGAGCCCAATTCTTCCCGTAGATCATTGATCAATGCGGGGAGGTCCAGATCGTCGGCATCAATATGATTGACAACCAGAACCCGGGCCAGATTGCGCTCACTTGCATAGTGCATCATCTGCCGGGTGCCGTATTCAATCCCATGGCTGGCATCGACAACAATCGCTACGGTTTCAACCACTCGTAGAGCGCTCAGAGTAGGGCCTCGAAAGTCGGGATAACCAGGAGTGTCGATCAGGTTGATACGCAAATCTGGTTTTTCGATGCTTGCCAGCGAGGTTTGCATAGAATGACCATACTGAATTTCCATCGATTCATAGTCGGAAACAGTATTGCCGCGTTCGATACTTCCCGGACTGTGGGTCAGGCCGGCAGCATGCAACAGCGCCTCGAATATTGTTGTCTTGCCGCTGCTGGAATGGCCGGCCAGAGCAAGGTTGCGAATCTGCAATGGCTGAATCATGGTGCATCAACTCCGGTGCTATTGAAGACGCGGGCGTGGCAGCCTGTCGAGCTATATCGATGGTAGCGAGCGAGTAGACCGGTAGGTTAAAATTCCCCTGGGTTTTAGTAAACGGTAAACTATTTAACCATAAACCGGGAGGCTGTAGGCCGGTTCCACACAGTGGCCGTGTCCACGGCCGTTTGCAGGGCGGCACATTTTCCGGCGGTAGCCAAAATGTTCGGTAACTGAGCGAAGGCGAGTATCTGGTCGGTGAGATGCCAACGCCCAGAATAGACCGAAGCTGAACGAGCGGGGCCTATTTTTGCCCTGGTTCAAGCCGGATTCATTTGAACCCGTTAGTTTGGTAATTGAGTAATCCCTGTGGTAGAGGAGGTGCGGCATGAACAACAAAAATTGGCTCAAAGCACTGCTTTTGGTGGCCGCACTGCTGACGCTTATTGCCGGACCGGCTCTGGCTGATCCGTCCGCATGGGCGCCCGGCCAAGGCCATCGGCGCAGCCCGGACACCACGGTGCGTTATGCTTGGGCTCAGGTCATATCGGTACATCCAGTCTATAGGCCGGAGCGTCGTTCGGTATCTCGTGATGTCTGCTATCGACAACCAGGTTATACTACTGAGAGGGTGCGTTACCACAATCCCGACTCCACGGCATCCACTTTACTCGGCGCGGTGATCGGTGGGGCCTTGGGCCATACCGTTGGTCACGGCAATGGGCGGACTGCGGCAACCATCGCTGGGGCCGTGATAGGTGGGGCAATTGGTAATAATACCTCGCGTAACGATGGCTATTATTCCCGTGAGCAGCGCTACGTGCCCAGCCGTGAGCAATGCCACATGCAAACTCGTTGGCAACATAGCGAACGTTTGCTGGGTTACGATGTTACCTATCGCTATCAAGGTGTCGACTATCGAACCCGTACTCCGCAACAACCGGGGTCGCGTATCCGGGTGCGAATACAACAGATTGTTTCGCCGGCCGGAGAGTGAGTGAGACTGTTCACTTACCTGTAAGCTCAGACGGCGCGTAATCCGCACCGTCTTGTTGTGACGTCTATGACAGGCTCCTGAGTCTGGTAGGGTCAATTGGGGTGACGGAGGGATCGGGCGTGGCGTATGGTTTCGATCACGCGGGTTGTACTTTGCGGTCTTCGAAGTGGACGCTGTGGGGATCGGAGCACTGGCTGCGGGTGGGGGCATGGATGCTGGTGCTGGTGCTCCATGTGCTTTTTTTCTACACGTTGTTGCGGCCCCCCGATGCCTGGCATAGCTACTACCCGACTCCTATCGGCAATGTGCTGATGGTCAAGCTTATCCCCAGTCAGTATTCCGCTCCGCCTGAACCTGTTCCGCTACCACCGCTGGTGCAGACCTCACCACGGGTAGTGCCTCCGTCACCTAGGGTGCCCCCCCATCCATCTTCCCCCCCAGTGACGCGAGCGGAACCCATTTTGCATCTTTATGCTCCTAACGGCAGCCTGTATTTGCCTGAAGGAGTCTGGCGATCACCCCCCGGAGTTTCCGCATTTCAAGCCCATCTTCCCCACGGCAATCTGGCGTTGCAAAACCGACAGGTCATTCATTATCGCAGTACGGTGTTCAGCAATAGCTGGACACCTGAAAACGTTGGGTCACTCAATCAGTGGCTAAGTGAATACGTGCGCAAGACCACTCAGAAGATTACCCTACCGCTGCGTTTTCCGGGGAATACCCACTTCACCTGCTATATCTTGCTATTTCCACCCTCAGGGGGGTGTGGATTTGTCGGCCCTAAGCAGGCATCAAGCTTTCATCGACCCAGCAATGCCGACACCATCCAGCAATTACCGTCGCTACTGCTGGTACCCCATAATCCGCATCCGGCCCCCGCCGCTTCCGTGGTCTTGCCAGAAGATGGGTGAGTACCCAGACCGTGGATCTTGTGCTGTCAGTGCCGCGCAGCGCGTTCGGCTCGGGTCAGAGCAACCTTGTTGCGCAAATAGACCGGCTGCAATTGCTCGGCAGGACAGGCTTTTCCCGCCGCCCACAGCGGCACCCCCAGTTGGGCGATATTTCTGGCTTGCGGAAAACGATCCGTAAGGATGTTCCGGGGCATGATGGGCAAGAGACCGAGCAGTTCCTCGCGATAGGTTTGCCAGCCATTGCCGACACCGTACCAAGTCGCTGATTCGGAGATCGAAAAAGTATCGGCTTTGCCGACCTGTTCTTCGTCCAGGAGTTCGACTAAGCCATCACAACAACGCCGGAAGGTGGCCATATAGACCTCCCCCATGCGCGCATCTATAGCAGCAAGAATAGTCGCGTTATCGTTGGGTGCTTCCAAGGCTAGGGCGGCGAGGGAGGATACCGCAACAACGGGAAGATCAAGTCCCAGCGCCATACCTTGCGCCAGGGATACGCCAAGCCGCACCCCGGTAAAGGACCCCGGCCCACGGCCGACCGCAATGGCATCCAGCTGACGTTTGCCGATTCCGGCCTCGGCCAGCAAGGCGTCAATCATCGGTAGGATGCGTTCGCCGTGACGCCGGGGCGCGAGTTCGGAACGCTCCAGCAACTGGCCGTTCAGGCACAGGGCGGCAGAGCCGGCTTCAGTGCTGGTGTCGAGGGCGAGTAGGTACATGTTTACAGAGTACCTCGATAAGCTGACTGTGTGGCCCGATTGATGTGTTGTATCCGTACCGACTATTTTCCTATCTAACTGATATGTCTTGGAGATTCGCCTCATGGCACCTGGTATTTGAACTGTTCGCTACGGTTCTTCGAAGTGCCCACAGATCGTGTATTTTGAGTGCCGAGGTCATGCCCGGTGGTTGAGGTCCGGGGTAAACAACGATTTACACATCGGATTCGATAAGGTGCGGCGCATGGGGCTTGGACTGAGGGGTAAAAAAAGCTTGTACGTCCGCAATCTTCCGACTGCGCGGCATGGCCGGCAGGCTGTCCAGGAAAATTCGGCCATAACCGCGTGAAGTCAGGCGGGGGTCACACAGCACCAATATTCCGCGATCCGACTCACAGCGAATCAATCGGCCCACCCCCTGCTTGAGCGCGATGACTGCGTTAGGAACCTGCCAATCCCGGAACGGGTTGGCTTCGTGGCGACGCATTGCGTCGAGTCGGGCTTCCAGCACCGGATCGCCGGGTGCTTCGAAGGGTAGCTTGTCGATCACTACCACGCTCAACGCTTCGCCGATAACGTCCACACCTTCCCAGAAACTAGCGGCACCCAACAGGACCCCATGGCCACTGGCGCGGAACTCCTCCAGCAGCCGATGACGCGGCGCTGTACCCTGCACAAACAATGGCCAGTCGGCACGGTCATGCAGCCAGACCGCCGCCTGTTTGAGGGCTCGATGCGAAGTAAAAAGTATAAACGCCCGCCCATTGGAGGCTTGCAGCACCGGCATCACTGCTTCAAGCATGCGGGTGGTGTAATCGCGGGTATTGGGCTCGGGAAGCCCCGGGGGCAGATAGCACAAAGCCTGATGTGCATAGTCGTAAGGGCTCTGTAGCGCCAGAGTACGGGGAGATTGCAGTCCCAGCCGGTCGGCATAGTGATCGAAACGTGAAGCAACGCTCAAGGTAGCCGAAGTATGAATCCAGGCGGCATGCAGCCGCTTGCGCATAGCTTGTAGTGGGGTGGCCACATCCAGTGGCGTCAGGTGGAAGGTGAAACCTCGATGGCTGCGCTCAACCCAGCGCACCGATTCTGTATTGGCGGCAGTTTCTTGCAATAGGTTGAGGCATCGCTGAAGCCGTTGACAGCGATCGTACACATTGGTCAGACCCCGGCTGCGATGGGCTTGGCTGGCTGCCGCCTCGGCGAAGGATTGCAGGGCCTCGTTGAGTCCCAGCAGGGCGGTAGAAGCCGGGGTTGATTCTGCGAGTTGCGCAAATGGAGCCCGCTCGGGCAGCGATTGCATGGCCAGGCGCATCTTGCGCAGGCTCATGCGCAAGGCTTCGACGCCAGGCAGCAGTGTGCCTAGGGCTCCACTCACACTACCCGCTTCACCCAGTGTGTCGCCGGCTAGTTCTTCCAATTGCCGATAACTGAGTTTTTCAGAGAAGAATTGACCGGCTAGCTCGGGTAGCTGATGGGCTTCATCGAGGATGAAGGCGCCGGCACCGGGAAGAATCTCTCCAAAGCCTTCCTGTTTTAAGACCAGATCGGCCAGCAGCAGATGATGGTTGACTACCACTAGATCGGCCTCCTGGGCCTGGTGTCGTGCCTGTACTACAAAACAGCGGTCAAAATAGGGGCAGCCGCTACCCAGGCAGTTTTCTGTGGTCGAGGTCACCCGTGGCCAGATCGGGTCATCTTCAGGTACTGCAGCCAATTCGGCGCGATCCCCACTCTGAGTCTGTGCGGCCCAGGTCCGGATTTGTCCGAGCCGGTAGGTTTCCTCACGTGGCAACCGGCCATCACTCAGGGCTTGCTCCAGGCGATGACGACACAGGTAGTTGGCGCGTCCTTTTAGCAAGGCAGCATGGACTTTAAGCCCGAGCGCTTGGGCCACGATTGGCAGATCACGATAGAACAGTTGGTCCTGCAGGGTCTTGGTGCCGGTTGATAAAATCACCCGCATGCCAGCGCTCATGGCGGGTACCAGATAGGCGAAGGTCTTGCCGGTTCCAGTACCCGCTTCCACCACCAATTCGGAGCGTTTTTGAATAGCTTCGGCCACCGCTCCCGCCATGGTCTGCTGGCTTGGGCGAGGTACAAAGTGGGGTAGTGTGCGCACCAGTTCACCACCTGGGCCGAGCGCTTCGATCATGTCAGCTTGCGCGGTCATATTAATAGTATGGCCGAGGGTCCTTGGTTAAGGGAACCTGGGTTCGCATCTGGGTCGATGCAGGGGGGCACATCCCCTCGGTCCCTAGCGGTGGTGATCACTTGGATACTGGGTGCGGGTCAGAAGACTTTACGGCATCTTTTTATAAGCCATTCTTGGGCGAGTCGTCTGCCGTGGGATGGCGTTGCTCCGATAAACATTGTTGTGCCCTAGACTGCAAGGCCCGGTAGCTGGACTCCCATTCACCTGGGCGCGGGGTGATCGTAGCCAGTTGTCGGACCAGTGTTTCGAGGCTATGGGTCTGCGCATGCAGTTCGGCGAGCAAACGCTCATGTTCCGCGGCGTAGACGAGCTCGATTTTACGGTCGCTGCAGACACCAATACAGGTTTGCGGAGCTTCGATTTTACCGCAACCGATGCAGCGCCATGCCTCAATCTTGTCAATCATGAGTCGGATCCTCAGGTCTTGGAATAACCCAGTAAATTTAGGTCTACAAGCTGCCATAATTCGAGCTGTGCACACGGCATACGGTTGCCGGGGTCTTGGCCTACGACGAACCGGCGGCTTGGTTAGGGTTTCGTCCGGGCTAGCTCGGAACTGTATTATGAAGGTTGTGCTTGGCGACGGCGAGTGGTTGGGTGGGTGACATCATCCGCGTAAGGGTTGGGTACCACGCCGCTGAGGTTTCTAGTGTAGTGCTTCACGCTGTTGGGACCGTTTTGTCCA
>CAJXGK010000118.1 GCA_913053815.1 uncultured Rhodanobacteraceae bacterium | reverse complement strand
CACCGCCACTTCGTACAAAAAGTTGCGGCGCAGGTAAAAGTGCTCGTGATCGACGATGAAAGCGGCGGTGCCGGCAGTGGATGCGTCCTCGCCGGGAACTCCGACCATAGGCTCTGCCAGCAATGTGGCGCGTTGGGCTTCATCCAGTGCCAGCATGCCATGGCGACCGGCAGCGGGACCACTCAGCGGCAGCGCGCTATCGCCGTTGCCTTCGGCCAGACTGGCCCATCCGGCAAGCTGCGCGAGCAGCGGTGACCCACCATGAATAATGACCCAACGGGCCACAGCTCTATCCAGTGGGCGCCACGCGGCAGGAATGGACGCCACTTCAGGCAGTGAACGAAAGTGATAGCCACCAGCAAGATAGGGGTTCATGTCGCCTCCTACGCAGTATTGCGACCAGTCAACACAGCGGCCACGGCATCCAGCAGCGCATCTGAAAACCGCTGTCTCCAGATACCCACAGCGGGAGCCAGGCCAGCGGCGCGAATGAACAGGTAAAAACATTCACCCAGTTGCCGGCGACGTTCGTAAGTCTCACCGAGGCGTTGTCGCAAATAGCGATCCACCGCCACGGTATACAACAGTGCCTGGAAGCGATAGTCACTTTGATCCATGGTGGCGAGCAAGGCATCGCCCTGATAATCGGCCAGGCTGTCACCCAGATAATTGCCCTTGTAATCGAGCAGATGATAACGACCGTTGTACTGGAAGAGCAGGTCGATCTTGCCGTTCATCAGGCCGCTCAAGGTTTGGGTACTGCGCGGTACCAGATCCGGCTCGCCGTGCTGTGCACAAGCTTGCCGCAGAGCTTTCATGGAAACCCGGTCGAGGATGAAATAGAACGCCATCTCAGTGCGCTGGTCAGCGGCTGGCAAGGCCGCCAGACAGAGGCCCGCTTGGCCTGACCCATCCAGCGGTGCCTCTAAGGCACCCTGAATCCGTGCGGCCAGTAGCTCAATCAATGCGGTCTGCTCAAGATCCTGGTGATGCACTCCGGCAGTATTGAGCCAGAACTCGATCAGCGGATACTGTTCCGCCATCGGCACCCCGATAGCACGGTGTTCGAAAACGGCGTGTACAGCATTACCGAAGTCGGTACCGCGCACGGCGGCTAGTGCCTGCAATGGGGGATGTGCTTCGCCTGAGTCGGGTTGGGCAGGTACCGGGGCGGCCGGGTGATCGGCTACCGCCTGCGGGTCTGCGATCAGGCTGGCTGCGTTGCCGGCATCATCTTCATCCGCGGCGGAGGCCTCGGCTTCCATTGCCCCCCGCCGCCCCGGTTGGGTCAACGTAGTGAAGCTGTGCCGGGCTTCCAACGGACCAGGCAATTTGGCTGGCAGGCAACGGGCCTGACGCCTACTGTGCTCGGCGTCGGCAGCAATAAAACGGTGTCGTTCCACGGGCTGCCAACCGTCAATCCAACGGATGTTAGGGGTCTGTTTCGATAGCTCAGCCGATAAAACCGGTGCGACCATGCGCTCCAGCATCACATCGAGAGCACTACGAGTGGTACCGGTAGCGGCTTTGTCGGTGCGCCCATCCTTGCAGCGCTGGGGCGGCAATGCATAGACATGGCAGGCGTGGATGGCCCGGGTTAACGCCACGTAGAGCACCCGTAAGCGCTCATCTTGCAGATCCTGCAACTCGCACTGTTTTGCTAACGGGGATATTTCGACCGTGCGTTGCCGGGTCCTGGGGTCGCTAACCACGTAAAGTTTGGATCCGCGTCGTTCGCTATGGTCCCACAACAGCGGTAGGAATACGATAGGAAACTCCAGTCCCTTGCTAGCGTGCAAGGTCATCAGGCGTACGCGCCGGCTGTCGGATTCGATACGCAGTTGTGCGGCCTCGGCAGCGCTATCGCCGGATTGCGCACCGCCTTCGCGGCAGGTACTGAACCAGGCCAGCAAGGCCTCCTTGCCGGTCAAGGTTACCGCCTGTTCCTGCAGCAATTCGCCCAAATGACGCAGGTCGGTGAGGACCCGCTCGCCACCCAAAGTGGCCAGATAGCGGGGTGCCAGCTGTTCAAGCAGCGCTTCCACCACAGCCTGGACGCCCCGTTCACCCCACACCCTGTGCCAATCCCGAAACACCTGGGTGACCGACTGCCAACGGGCCGGGTCAGCACCCCATTGCTGTAACCGGCTGAAGCGGGCACCCCATAAACGAGTGATGGCAGCGGCCCGCAACGCGCCTGGATCAGCACTATGCGCTACGGCATACAGCACCACTTGCAGCTCACGGGCGGTATCGGTATCGAACACACTGCTGTTTATTGAAGTTACGCAGGGGACCCCGCGCGCCTGCAGCTGATTGCGCAGCTCACTGATGTTTTTACCGGTCGGCAACAACACGGCCAGATCCGACGGCTGCACTGCGGTGCCGCCAATACGGTGCCGGCCCGACTGCAATAGGTCGGCAATCTGATTGGCGCAGACTTCGAGTGCTGCCGCCCGGCGCTCCCCTGCTGCAGCGGGACACGACGACTGATAATGAATCTGCAAGGGCTGCGAGCAGGGCTGGCCGGCCACCGTATAAGGCTCATCTTGGCATCGCCCACTGGCCGTGACAGCCTGATAGCGGATCTGCTGATCAGGGTCGGTACTGAGCGTTATGCCGCCCACCCTATAAAACTGATTGAAGGCCTCGACCAGCGCCGCTGAAGACCGATAATTGACCCCCAAGGTAAGCCGACCATCAGAGTCTGCCTCAGCAGCAGCCCGCTGATAGGCATGAATATCGCCGCCACGGAAACGATAGATTGCCTGCTTGGGATCGCCAATCATCACCAGCCGACCACGCTTGTGGCTCTGGGCGTCACGATAGATCGTATCGAGGATGCCGTACTGCAGGCCATCGGTATCCTGAAATTCATCGACCAAAGCAACCGGCCAGGCGGCAAACAAGGCATCGGCCAAGGGCCGGGTGGTGCCCCCGGCCGACTCGCGCAACAAGATTTGGCTAACCCGGTCCAGCAACGCGTCGAAGGTTAGTTGCTGGCGAGTCTGCAGGCGGGTTTGTATGGCCTGGCGAGCCCCCGCGGTAAGGGTGTACCAGAAGCGGAGCTGGGCCTGTTCAAGCTGGTCTTCGATGTAATCGGCCCACTGCACCGATAACTCTGCGGCATCCAAAATGTCAGCATTTTCCTTGCCTACTTGCAAAATTCCTTTCAGCTCTTGCGCTTCTTTCAGTGCCTTGATGACAGGACCGGTAAAAACCCTCGAGGGATCGTCGATCAATTTGGCCAACTCATCCCAGCTTCTTCGCAACACGCTACCCTTGCGGAAAAATTCGTCGTGGGTAACAAGGTCACGCAACTTTGCTAGCCATTCAGATGAAGGACCTTGGCCTATCTCGGCTGCTGATTTGACCCTGACCGTAACACCCGGCGCCAGACATAGCTGCAATTGTTGCTGCAAGGTTTTCAGCGTCAGATCGATCCCCGCCGCTTGTTGCAACACCACCCATTCATCATCAGCAGAGGCTTGTTGCAGGCGGCGCCACAGGTCACCCGTTACTTCATCCAGCAACGTATCACCGGCGATCATCTCCCCCATCACCAAGGTCACACCGCAAGCAAAGGGATAATCGGTAAGAATGCGCCGACACAAGCTGTGCAGCGTACCTATGGGGGCCACATCCATCGCAGCCAAAGCCAGGCGTAGCCGTTGCAGATCATGCCTACGATCAGCAATATCCTGGCGCCAACGCGCCTCCAGCCATCGGCTATCCTCGCCGTTGCCAGGTTCCATCTCGCCATGGGAATCGGCATGCAGGGCCGCCCATTGCAGTTTGTCGCGGAGACGCTCACGCAATTCCTGGGCGGCAGCCTCGGTGAAGGTCGTCACAACAATCTGTCGTGGGGATAGCCCCCGTTCCAACAATAGCCGTAGGTACAGCACCGCGATGGTCCAAGTTTTGCCGGTGCCGGCGCTGGCCTCAATCAGACTGCGGCCCCCCGCAGCAAGGTTCAAATCACGCCAATCCGTGGGACTTAGTGCCGAGGGCCGAGCCGGCGTGTTCATGCGAGCGCCTCGGTTTCGGCGGCATCCAGCGTGATGCAAGCCTGCAACCGGATTGCGAAAGCCTGCAGCTCGTCCAGTTCCCTGCTGCCCGCGGCGAAGTCCACCTCACCGGCCAGGAGCCGGTTGTAACCCGGCGCATAGTCGCGCTCGCCAACCCTTCCCTGGTGCTTGGCAATCCACACCGAGCCCACCCCGACTGGTAGTGGCGGCACTAGGGCACTGGCCTCAACGTCATCGGTCTGTTGACCCATCTTGAAATAAATCCGGTCCTTGATGGTTTCCCAAGCCGCCCGGGGGAAATACCAAGGTGGCGCGCTTTGTGCCTCAATCCACCAGGCAATCAATCGGCTCACTCGGCCCCGTAATTCGTCCAGCAATTCCACACGTTGTTCACCCTCTGCACTCAGCAAGCGTCGATCCCAGGTACGGATGCCGTCCTGCCAGCGCTGATCCCGATCATCCACCAGGGCTTGTACGCTGATCCCCGGCCACGGCGGAGGGTTGGCCTGGGCAGTTTGCAAACGCAGCAGAGCCCAGTCGAGAAACAGGGGTACGCGATCTTTGAAACTAAGATTTTTTTCTGTTTTGAGCTTGCCATCCTGACCGGGAAAGGCTCGCAGTAATTGCCACTGCTCACCATCAGCGACATGGGTTATATAGACCTTGGGCACCTGGCCGGTGAGGCGGTAAGCGTCGATACCCAGGTCAATCTCATGATTGCCGGCGCTGGGCACGCTTGACTCGAAACCGGGAATCTTGCGCACCTGTTGCCGCATCAAATTGACCATGGCGAGTTCGGTTTGCCAGGCTTTTTCCCCCGGGCGTCCTGGCGGCAGGATGCCACCAAGACGTAACCAAGCTGGCGCTTGCTGGGGTGACCACTCGTCTGCGGAATGCTCCACCAGCGCGTCGTTGAACAACAGTCTTTTGGCAACGGTATCGAGGGCTGCGAACTTCGCCTCGATGGGTTCCTGTTGCGGTAAGCGGCGGTCGTCTAGCGCTTCCAAGCTCACCTGCAGGCGCTGCCGGAGCAATTGCTTAGCCGGGTCCTGATAATAAGCGTACAACTCGCGCAGAGTGATCGGCTGCTGGATAGCCACCGCCGGCGCCTCGTGCTGATCGAGGAACGGTTCAACCGACGCGTCGATTCCTTGCCCATGCATGGCAGCAAAACGCTCACTGTAAGAGAACAGGCGCACATCCTGATTGTTGAAATATCGGGAGTCGAAAGGCTGCAACGGATGGTGTACCCACCATGGCCGATCCGGTTGCGGATCGTCGGGGCGCAAACCGGCGGCACCATCCAGGGCATCCAGCAGCTCGGACAAGGGTGAGGCCGGATTTCGCGGCGTACCATCACGTACACCCTCACCGATATAGCTCAAATGCAAGCGCTCGCGTGCCGACATCACGGTTTCCAGAAACAGATAGCGATCATCACTGCGAGCGTCACGATCCCCCAAACGCCGATAGCGAGTCATGAGATCCAGGCCGGTATCGTGATTCGAACGTGGAAACTCGCCGTCGTTGAGGCCTAATACCGCCACTACCTTGAAGGGGATCGCACGCTGCGGAACCATGCCGCAAAAGGTCACGCCACCCATCAGCAAGTGCGGCTGATCCGGCACGGCCGCCAGACGTTCCAGCAGTAGATCACGCACCACGGCGAAGTGCAGTCGCGGATTCTCATCGACCGTACCGGGTTCACTGGCGAGGCCGCGAATAAAACGCAACAACATCGACTTGGCTTCACGAGCCGCTCTGTCGGTTGGATCGATCTGCAACAAGGTTTCGAAATGCGTCTCTAACTCATCTGCCCAGACACGTACCGGGAGTGACTGTCCGGCCAGTTCGCAGATAGCCTGGACTTCTTCAAGTAACTGATTCAGTGCACCTAGATAGCCGGCTGCCGGGCCATGAATCGTGCTCAGAGGCAGCCACTCACTGCCGTCGGCAAGGGTCACGCTCGACTGGCGATCAGCGCTCGTGGCATCCGCCATAATGTAACCGGCAAGCAGGCGATCCATGGCCCAGCCAAAGGTATGTGCGGCAATCGGCGGCACCCCAAAGCGCTGTCTGAAGTCCGCATCGAGCGCCCAGGCCACCCGGCTTTGTTGCAGCCATTCAGCAAGCTCATCCACGCCGGCTTGATCCAGGCCCAGGCTTCGGGCTACCTCGGGCAGCGCTAGAAGATCCATGACCTCAGGCGCGGTGACCCGGGTAGCGGGAAGATCAAGCAGGCGCCTGAAGGCCTCGAACAAACCATGACTGTGCGCTATGGCGACGTC